>SZPB01000175.1 GCA_030263535.1 Cytophagia bacterium CHB2 | reverse complement strand
TGCCCGTACCGCCGGGACCGGTCAAGGTCAACAGGCGAACCTCCGGCCGGAGCAGAAGCTGGGTGACGGCCTCGATCTCCGCTTCGCGCCCGATGAGCGGTGTGGATTGCGCCGGCAAATTGTTGGTGCGCGTGCTCACCGTTTTTGTCGGTGGCATGCTGATCTCGGCTGACGACAAAAGCTTTCTCAAATCGAAGAGCAACTCATCGACACACTGATAA
Organism: Cytophagia bacterium CHB2; assembly: GCA_030263535.1. Taxonomy (NCBI): domain Bacteria; kingdom Pseudomonadati; phylum Bacteroidota; class Cytophagia; species Cytophagia bacterium CHB2. Next base: position 12,570 of record SZPB01000175.1, on the reverse strand, counting down.
CGAGCGGACAAACTTCTTTGCAGCGCCTTCTCGACGATGGCTTCCAAGGCCGGCGGCACGTCCGGACGCAAATCAGTGATTGGCTCGGGTGTTTCATTGATGATCGCATAAATCAGCACTTGTTCATGATCGCTTTGAAACGGCAGTTGCCCGGCGAGCATTTCATAAAGCACCACGCCAAACGACCAGAGATCCGTGCGCTGATCGACTTTCTTGCCGCGCACTTGCTCGGGCGACATGTAGGCCACGGTGCCCATCGTGGATTTTTCTTTGGTCAGAAACGAGCTGCCGGCCAGTTTGGCGAGTCCGAAATCAATGATCTTGATTTGATCCTTGCGGGTTACCATGATATTCGAACTTTTTATATCGCGATGAAAGATGCCCTTTTCATGCGCCGCCTGCAAACCGGCAGCAATTTGCAGGGCAAAACTGATCACGCTGGCCACCGGCAATGGAGCGCTGGCGGCTTTTTGACGCAGCGTTTCTCCTTCGACATGCTCCATCGCGATGAAAAATCTATCGTCGGCTTCGCCAATTTCGTAGATGGTGCAAATGTTGGGATGATTAAGAGCCGCCGCCGCACGGGCTTCTTGCAGCAACCGCGCCCTGGCCTCGGCGTTGCGCGCCAAATTTTCCGGCAGAAATTTTAGCGCCACTGAGCGTTGCAGCTTGGTGTCTTCTGCTTTGTAAACGACACCCATGCCGCCCTCGCCCAATGGCTCCAGGTTTTTGTAATGGGATACGGTTTGGCCGATCATCGCCGGTCTCAGAATTGTCTTGGTGGATGGAGGCCACTTCCATAACGGCTGAAAAATTGACAGCTAAATTATAGAGGAATTCGGTCAAACGCAAGCGGCATTGCAGGATGGCACCTGCGATGGTTTTCCGGCGGCGTTTGTCCAGAGCAAATAGTGATATGGCGTGTGTATTCACTTTCTGGGGATTATGCTTGATTTGTGGGCCAGATTTCATATGTTTGGTCGCAGCACTCCGTTTTCGGACTTGGTGAACTTCCGCAAGATTCGCCAGTTTCCAGAAGGGCCGCACGAAGTTGAGCACGTCGCAGAGACGGATGTGATCGTTCCCTTTCCGGGCGAAACCGGCACGGGCAACGAAATGATCGCGCGCCTTGCAACGATGACGAGAATCAATAAGCCAAGGGCCGTTCCCAAACGAAATGGCTATCTGACCGTTGTATTCACTCTTCATATTAGGGAGATTCTTCCATGAAAGCTATGCCTTGTGTCTCGCGTTGATCCTGCTGAATGCAACAGCCCTCAAGGGATCATTCGGGCGCTTCGATTGGCCGAAGTGGCAGGGACCCGACCGGAATGCCATTTCCAAGGAACGCGGCCTGCTCAAAGAATGGACGAAGGATGGCCCGCCGCTCGCGTGGAAGATCAAGGGGCTTGGCGGCGGCGACAGCGCGCCCTCCATTGCAGATGGGAAAATCTTTGGCATGAGTAATCGTGGCAAGGACGAAGTCGTTTGGGCCCTTTCCGAGGCGGAGGGCAAGACGCTCTGGGTGACTCGTCTAGGCCCGGCATTCCCGCAAAGCCGGCCGCAGGGCAAAGAGGGGCCGGGATGCACGCCAACGGTCGATGGAGAACGGCTTTATGTTATCGGCTTGGGCGGCGACCTGGCTTGCCTGCAAGTACGCGACGGTAAGATCCTTTGGCAACGCAGCCTGCAACGCGATTTCGGCGGAGAAGTGCCGGTTTGGAGTTTCCGCGAATCACCGCTCGTTGATGGCAACAAAGTCATCTGCACGCCCGGCGGTGAAGGCGCGACGCTGGTCGCCCTCGACAAGTTGACCGGCAACACGATTTGGAAAAGCCAGGTGCCCGGCAATCCCGGCGCGGCTTACTCATCAGCCATCGCAATCGACTTCGAGGGGCAGCGCCAGTACGTGCAGCTCACCGCAGATGCACTTGTCGGGGTTGCCGCATCAAACGGCAAATTTCTCTGGCGATATGATCGCGCGGTCAGCAACAGCGGCATCAACTGCTCCACGCCGGTCTACCACGACGGCCACGTGTTCGCCGCCTCCGCATATGGTAATGGCGGTGGTTTGGTAAAGCTGAGCAAGGAAGCGAACAGTACTATCACAGCCCGGGAAGTCTATTTCACCAACAGAATGCAAAACCATCACGGCGGCATGATCGTCGTCGATGGCTGTCTGTATGGCGCGAACGGCGGCAATTCCGGCGGCTACCTCGTCTGTCTCGACTTCATGACCGGCAATGTTCTGTGGGACGAGCGCCGGAGCGAGCGCCGGGCACAACCATCTCCTGTGATGCAGGCGCGCAGTCGGGGTTGATCAATGCACCGCATGTTAAGTTTGTCATGAAAGATTCATTTCTGTCTGGTGAATGAATTCCAACAGCGCAAGAAGTCAAAAACCGCAACACAAAACGAGCGTCGTCCGAACTTTCCGGACGACGCTCGCAAGGCGCGATTCGTGGTTGGTAATTCGTAATCCGAAATTCGTAAAACGTAACACGTAACGATAGCGCATTTACGCTTTACGCATTACGTTTTACGCTTCACGTTCCACCTTTCATTTCAACAACAAAAGCCTTCTCTGTGCAGTGAATTCCCCGGCTTTGATCACATACAGATACACGCCGCTGGCCACGCGCGCGCCGCTCGCATCGGTCGCGTCCCACGTAAAGCCGTGGCGGCCCGCATTCATCGCACCGGTAACGAGTCTCTTCACCAATTGCCCGTTCGTGTTGAAAATTGACAATGTCACGTCGCTCGCTTCGGGCAGGGAGAAACTAATCGTCGTGGTGGGATTGAACGGGTTGGGATAATTCTGTTCCAAAGCGTAATCCGTAACGACTTCAGAGGTGGCGACCTCGGACGCCGGTGACTTCGGCAAATTGCCCGGGCCTGGTAAACTGCCCGGCGAGTCATGATGCAGGAACAAGCAATCGTTGCTCACGAAAATTTCTTTGGCGCTGATCGAGCCGCGCAGTTGCGTGTTCTTCACCAGCGTCACCTTCGCGTTGGGCGCGTTGAACGAGCCGACCAAGTACGCCTCGCGGCCCCAGTTGGCATTTGTGCTTTGCAGGGTGTTGAAGGTCACCAGCTTGCTGTCCGACTCACCGTTGGGCAAGAGCACAATCGCGGCTTCGTGGCCGAGTTGGAGATTGGTGACAACGTTGATCACCACCGGGTCGCCGCTTGAAAGATCAATCTCAATCTTTCCGCCTTCAATCGAACTCGAATAGCGCAGCTCCGTCATGAAGTATTCGCCGCTGGAGAGCTTGAGCGTGCCGTTGTTGCTCATGGTGACGATGCCATACGATCCGGGCGCGAGCGTAAGCGAGCCTCCGGAGGGAACGGTCTTGTTCGGCCCGCCTGCGCTGTAGCTCAAACTCGGCAGCGGCTCGGTATTCACCGGGCCAATCGTTTTTGTGCCGGTGATGGTGCCGGAATTGCTGATGCTGGTTTGCGAGCGCACGTTGCCATTGATGGTGTTGCGTTTCTCAATGGTAATTTTGCCCACGGCTATGAGGTTGGAATGGTAGGTGCTGGGTTCGCCCTTCTCAATTAAGAGCGTGCCGTTGGAATGCATGTCGCCGCCGGGCGTGTTTTGCTTGGTCTCTTCCAGCGTGATCTTGTTGGCGAGGAAGACGAACTCTGAAGGCGCCGCCACTCCCGTCCCTTGCACCACGAACTCATAAGGATTTTCATCGCTGTCGTCGTTGGCAATGCTGAACGTTGCCGTGCGCAAGCCCGGCGCCTCGGGATGGAAGTGCACGGTAAAGGTGGTTGTGCTGCCCGCGCTCACCGATGAAGCAGGCGGCGCCAACACGGTAAACTCCGAAGCATTCGGACCGCTGACCTGCACTCTGGGCAGAGCGCCGGTGAGATTGAGCGCGGCCGAGCCGGTATTGGCGATGGTAAAAGTGCGCGCGACAAAATTGCCTGGGGCTGCCACCGCGCTGCCGAAGTCAGTGCCCTCCGCGGTGCTGGGTGTGTCGTCGCCGTTGGCAATGGCAACGCCGTTGTATCGCACCTCCATCTCCGGCAGATGAACAGTCAATGCTGCAGCAGAACTGGTGACGTTCCCGCAGGAATTGGCCACCACGCAATCGTAGCTGCCAGCTTCCACACCCGTAACGTCGGTGAGTAATAACGTTGCCGTGGTGGCGCCGGAGACAACACCACCGTCCGAAAGATTGACGCCGTCCTTGCGCCATTGGTAGGAAAGCGGGGAGGTGCCGTCGACCGTCACACTGAATGAGGCGTTATCGCCCGAGAATATATCGACATCGACGGGTGACAACGTGATTGATGGGGCAGTACAAGCGGACATGCCGAACGTCATTGCCTGGCTACTGAATTCCCCACCACCGGCAGTCGAATTGACCGTCAACGAAGTGAGGGGACCGGCAAAGGTGATGATGCCTTTCATGAAATAGCTCGAGCTTTTAATGATTTGATTGCTGGTGACGGTGGCGCCGCTCAAACCGGAAGCCACTGTAAACGGCTCACTAAAGGTGTAAACGTAAGGGCTTCGCCAAGAGTACAGGTACAGCCGGAGGCCGGTTACCGGCTCGCTGAAGGATACGGACCAATCACTGTTCCCAGAAAACGATATCACCTCCTGCGAGGTCGAACCCGGTGCGGCAGAATAGTCCGGGCCCGAGAGGTTGTATGCCCTAACCAGATTCGATGATGTAAAATTGCCGGTGGTTACCGTCACTGACCCGAGCACCCCCGTCGTCCCGTTTGTCCAATCCATGAAGAGATCCTGCGCCGCTGCCGGCCTCGTCATGGCCGCGACAAACAGCGCCGCCGCCAGCCACGGCCGCATTGTCATACGCCTGGATTTTTGAGAGTACCTCTTTGCGCAACTCATGAACACGTCTCCTTTGGTTGAATTAGTGACCACTGGTTGTTTGTCAGCATTTGTTGGGTTTTGGAATTGTGAAAGTACTGAACCTCACCTCAACTCATTCTTCTTCCGTTCCCTCCACGACACCATCACTCCGGCCTCTACGTCCTTCCCATAAAGAACGCCACAGAACCCACGAGATGCATTTGATAATCACTGTAGTGTGCTTGCAACGCCTGCTCCAAATCCCGCGGCGAGTCCCGCTTGTTGCCAAAAATGCCGTGTGCGTTGTAAATCAGCAAAAAGGCGCGCGCCAGGGGAGAATGCGCCACCCCTTTGCCCAAAATCGTAGTGCCAAATACCACCCCGCCGCTGCGATTCAGCAGCGGCTTGACATGCTGAAACACCACGCTCTTGTCGGACAAATCGCCCGGCAGGCAGTGCAGCAAATAGTTCATGGCGATGGAATCAAAGCTTGCCGGCTTTATCCAAAACGGCCTGAGCACATTGACGACGTGTGTCGTGGGTTCGTAGCGCCGCAGCCGTCTGGCCGCCATTTCCAGGCTGTTGGGATTCAAATCCGCCAGCGCAATGTGCGGGTGCGGCGCCGGGAAAGTGCACTTGTCCAGGAAATAACCCGTGCCCACCCCCAGGTCCAGATGCCGGCCGGAGACATGCTCATTGTAGAAATCCACAATCAGCCGCGAGGGGCAACGCCAGGCGAACCGGTTCGAGAAACCCAGCACGAACAGGTCATAAATGGAAAGCACGCTCTTGCTGTAGATGGCTGCGCCGGCGGCATGTGCCGCTGCCCGGTTTTCAGTAGCTGTCATTTCTTGAGAACCCTTTTGGTTCAAAATGATTGTCTGTTCGTCACGCGAAAAGATAAGAAAATTCAGCAGGGGAATGCTTTGCCGGGGACGACTTTGTTCAGTTCAGATGCGACCTGGCGTGGTTGAATGCGACATTTTCCTTGCTAAATGCGACATGGGGGGAGGAAGAGAGGGTGAGAGGGGGAAAGGGAGAAACGGGAAGAGGGAGATTAGACCCTTCGCTTTTCTAAAGTTAGGATAAAATTCTGAAAGTTTATGGCAGAATAATTTGCCGGCAGAACGATTTGAAATAATTTTGTCGATAAATCATCCTGCCAATTTTTTTTCGGCGACGTTCGGTAACTGCGGCACATTTCGGCGGAAAAGCTTTCATACCGATGATCTCTGAAGACAGCAAGTTTCACCGAACAGTTTTTTGCTGCTTCGCAGAAGCTTTGATTTGCAGCTTTCGAGGCAGTTCTTTATCCTCGTAAATCGTAGCGGCCTTTGCGGCTCCTTTGCGAACATTGCGGTTATCGCATCAATGCCAGACATTCTCGAGTTGAAAAATTCTCAGCCTTGCCGAACATTTACTCTTTCTCAACCGCAAAGTCCGCCACGATCGCGCAAAGGTTAAAAGCCATAAAGCGCTCGAAGTCAGCATAATCCCGTCCGGACGATATTGACAGGTTTTCAACCACAAAGCAAACAGTTGAACCGTGGAGACGCCAGGATCGCAGAGTTCCAACCTCAAGAAGTCTTTCTCAGCGCTCTCTGCGACACTGCGGTTCCGCCAGATCAAAAGATCGGTTTTTGGAGGCAGAGCAAGTATTACTGCTTTTCCTTGCCGGGGATCATTTCCGAGGGGGACTGGCCATATTCCGCGCGAAAGGCTTTTGAGAAGGCTGTGACATCCCCGTAGCCGACTCGAAACGCGATCTCGGTAACCGTACCGGCTTTTTGCTCGAGCAATTGTTTGGCGCGCTGCAGCCTCATGCTGCGGATGCACTGCTGCGGGGAGGCGTCGGTCAGCGCTTTCAGCTTGCGCTGCAACTGCCGCATGCCCATGCCGGCTTTTGCCGCAAGAGCATCAACGCTGAAGTTCTCATCATCCATATTCGCTTCGATGATCTCGCGCACCTTCTGCAAAAACTCCTGATCCAGCGACGAAGCCTGTACCGCCGCGGGCGAGAGCACGGCTTTGGCGCCGGTTTGCTGCCGCAATTTCCGCCGCATCTCAATCAGCTTGCGCACGCGCACCTGCAACTCCTTGGTGCCGAACGGCTTGATCAGGTAGGCATCCACACCGGTTTCCAGACCTTCGAGTTTCTCCTCTTCCGCCGCTTTTGCGGTCAGCATGATGATGGGAATGTGGCTGGTCAGTTCATGGTTGCGAATGCGGCGCGCCAACTCGTAACCGTCGATTCTCGGCATCATCACATCGCTGATGATGAGGTCGGGAATGTATTCCTGCGCTTTGGTGAGGCCCTCCTCGCCGTCCTTGGCTTCGATCACGCGATAGCGGCCGTCGAGATGCTGGCGCACATATTCGCGCACGTCGGCATTGTCCTCGACGATGAGAACAAACTCTGATGGAGCCGTGGATTGTTGGATTGCTGGAGTGTCGGATTGTTGGATTATTCGATCAATGGAGTGATGGATTGTCGGAGTGATGGTCTCGGGCAACTGCTCACTGATATCTACCAACTGATCACTGGCCACTGATGACTGTTCACTGACAACCGGCAACCGCACGACGAACGTTGTGCCAAACCCTTCGCTGCTTTCCACGGAAATCGTACCGCCGTGCAATTCAACCAGTTCCTTGGTCAGCGCCAGGCCGATCCCTGTGCCTTCGTGTTCGCGGGTTTGTGAGGCATCAACCTGGTAAAAGCGGTCAAAGATGTGAGGCAGACGCTCCGCTGGAATGCCGATGCCGCTGTCGCGGACAGTGATGATGGCATGGCGCGGAGAGTCAAGGGCCTTCTTTGCGTTCTGTTCAGAGTACCCGGTTTTCTGCTCATTGCCAAGCATCACTGCCACCGCAACTTTTCCTCCTTCCGGCGTGAACTTCATCGCATTCGAAAGCAGGTTGTACACCACCTTCTCGATTTTCTCCTGATCGAAGTTGACGATGACGGCGTCGTGCGCCGCCTCAAAACGCAGGTCGAGGTTTTTCTGTTGTGCAAAAGATTCAAACGAGGCCGTCAGGCTTCGCAGGAGAGGCACGAGATTACCCGGCCTGGCGGCGAGCGTCATACGCCCGGCTTCGATTTTCGACAAATCGAGCAATTGGTTGATCAGACGCAGCAGTTGCCTGGCATTGCGCAGTGCCATTTGCAGCTTGTTGCGGTCTTTGTTCTCTGCCGGCGCGTTCAGTTCGCTTTCAATCTGACCCATAATCAGCGTCAGTGGGGTGCGAAACTCGTGCGAGATGTTGGCAAAGAAGCGCGACTTGAGCGCGTCCAATTCCTGCAACTTCTCGGCTTCCATTTGACGCAGCTCGGCGCTGTGTTTGAAACGCTGGCGGCTCATTTCATAGCGCCGCACGCTGTAAAACAACGCCCAAACAATTACCGCATAAATCGCATAAGCCCACCAGGTGCGGTACCAGGGCGGGAGAATGGTGAAGGCATACTCGCCCTCGCCGCTCAGATGTTGGTATACATTTCTCGCGCGGACGCGAAAACGGTAGTCGCCTTCCGGCAGGTTGGTATAGTCCTTCTGAGTTTCTGCTGCCCAGTTTGACCAGCCCTCATCAAATCCTTCGAGATAGGTTTGATACTCTGTTTGGGAGGGCATCTCGAAGCTGGCGGCGGCAAACTCGAAGCGCAGCGCATTGGCGGCATAAGCAATAACCGGCGGCTTTTGCATGGCGGCCTGCGCAGCGCCGTCATAAATCACCGAATCCTGGTTGGCGGTCACACGCCGAATCAGGCACTGAAAATCCACCGCATAGTTCTTTCTGACATTTGCATCGAACCGCAGAACGGTTTCACTGGTGCCAAACCACATCAGACCAGGATGGTCGGAATCAGCATAAATGGCGTTGAGCGAACCACCTGGTTCCGTAAGACGCTGAAACGGAGTGGCCTGCGCTTCATAACCGCCATCCGGCAGCGGAATCAGCTTGATCACCTCTCCCTTGGCGCCCTCGCCACTGGAGATCCAGACGTTGCCCTTCTGGTCTTCGTAGACCGGATTAATCCAGCGCGTCGTATCTGCGAACCGGGCGCCAAAGCTGGAATCAGGCACAAAGTGCCGGCTGGTTTCGTCAAACCGGCGCAGACCTTTTTGAGTGGCGAATAGGGTACGGCCGGCCACGCGATACACCAGCGCAAAACCGTCCGGGACGCGGTGCGCTTTGCCAAATTGCTCGATGCGGCAGTTCAAGGAATCCGCCTGAATGAGACTGGCGGAATCGTATTGCACGAAATCCTCCGGCAGCGTGACACGGAAATACCCATTGCTGCGTGTGCCCAACCACAATCTCCCCGGCGCTTCCTCAACAATGGTTCTGATCTGCTGGTTAATGCCCGGAACCCGCCCGGCGAATTGCCAGCGTCCCCCGGACTTCTGCAAGAGTCGCAGGCCGTTCTCATGGCCCAAGAAAATAAAATTTCTGTTGAATCGTGAGCGGCACAGTTGAAAAGTATAGAGATTGGCCAGTACTTCGGGCTTTTCGCCGGTGTTGACGAGATGGATGGCAAAGGTTGTGGCCACCATCAACCCATCTTCTGTCGACAACAATGCCCACGCTTGTTGATCGACTTCCGGCACCGGCATGAAGACAGCGGGATTGCCGCGGGCTGCGGGCAATGATAAGTACTGCAGGCCGCGTCCGGTTGCAACGTACAAGAGACCACGGTGTCTGGTGATCGCTTCAACGTTGCTGGTGACGCCGGCGGCCTCATTGAAAATTGCAAGAGGTGAGGGCAATTCCACGCGGGCCAGTCCATTGTTGAGCGCCAGCCACAGGCCGCCCTCGCGGCCGGCATAAACTGCAAACACACCGTCATCGCGCAGGCCGGACGCCTTGTTCAGTATGTGCAAGAGGCGGCCTTGTTGATTCATGATCACCACGCCGCCTGAGAAGGTGCCCAACGCCAGCGTGCCGTCATTCAAAACGGCGCCGCGAAAGACAGACTTCGCCCTCAAATACTCCGTCAGTGACGGCTCCAACGCCAGCGGCTCGAAACGATCATTTTGAAAAACATAGCCGGCGCCGCGACGGCTTATGGCAAGACTGCGCGTTGAACTCTTGTCGCTTGGCGACAGAGGCAAAAGGGCATAAATCTCTTCTTTTTGAAGATCGTCATTTACCCGGATCTCCTGGAGCTCGTCGCCCTTCACTTTGACAACAGCATTGGCGCCGGCCATGGTGAGAAAAATCGAATCGCCAGCTTTGTGTGCAAAAAAGAAGCTGGGATTTTTCGCAATCCAGTATTGCAGGGTATCCGGAGGCGAAGCCGCTGTTCCTGCAAGAGCCGCCGGCTTGTCGCGATTCAACCGGAACAAATAATTCACCGTTCTGAAATAAACCCCCTGGCTGTTCGCCAGAATCTCCCACACATCAGCAAAATCGCGCATCTCGGGCTTGACGCGATCCAACAATGAAACATAGCGCAACTGCCCGGCGCCATCGGGCGCCAGGTAACCGAACTCGCCGCGCGCGCCGACATAAACCCGCCCGTCCTCGTCAACGGCGAGTGAGCGCACCACCGTGTTGTTTGAAACTGGGATCAGTCGCCAGCTCACGCCATCATAAATCAGCACGCCGGAGCCATTGCCAAAATACATCAGGCCGTCGTGACCTTGCACGATTGCCCAATTCTGGTTGTAGGCATTGTATTCTTTGGGACTGAAATTTTGAATGAAGGGCAGGCCGGTTTCGCCGGGCGGCGGATCAATCTGAGTTTGTGTTTGTCCGCGTTGCGGCCCGAGTAGGCAACACAAAAAGGTGTAGGCGAAGAAGAAATGCTTCGTCATTGATCACTGTCCCGGTTAAGAAATCATCAAACAGGCACCTTGCGGGTGATGAACGGCCACAAACGTCGACATCAAAATTTGGTGATTCAGCCTGGCCAGAATCGTTTGCGTGGCTCACGAGGTACAGGATTTCACCGCGATAGCAAAGGTATCCTAAGGCGCCCTCGCCGAATTCATGGGGTGCTGCGCATCATTGTGCCGTTTTTTGAAGACCTGAAGAATGCCATTCTCAACAAATCCAGGCGCGCAGAGGCGCAACCACGAAGCGGTGACATGATTATAGACGAGGGCAGCAAAGATTCACCGAACCCCGTAGGGGTGAAATAAGACGAAAACGCAATGGCCGGAACAAAATATTTCACCCCTTCGGAGCAAACGTATCAAGCTGAGAGCATTATCGCAGGCTTCGAAGGAACGTGATGTGATAGCCCAGGGTGGAAACCTGAGACCGCGATTGGTTCCAAATAATTACGATCACCCTGAAAGAGCAGAATAGAAAACGAATGTCGCCCCGTTGGGGACTGGCACCATCCTTTAGCTTGACACCTATGCCCTATGGAAAACTCAAAGGCGCTGCTGCTACTGCTCGTCCGCACCTTCCAACGCATACGCAATGGCCTGCTCCTCCGTCATCGTTTTGCCAGCAGCAAATTCCGCATCAAATTCACCATCCATTAACCCAGCGCGCAGGGCGGCGACTTCACGAGTGAATCTCTCATGCTCGCGCATCGACATGGGTGCGCCAATCTGCGCGCACAGAAGCTCGGCGGCGGCGAAAAGCCGTGCCGCGCGCGTTACGATTTTCGACGAGCGCGACCCGTCCATATCCAACTAGGGCCTCGGCAATGCCAATCTTGTTGCCCAATTCTCCATGCCGCGACAGGCTTTCATGATAGCAAGCTTTGGCTCGGGCATAATCATTTTTCTCGAGCGCAACATCGCCGAGACGACAGAGAGCGCTGGCAATTCCCCATTGACTTTCCCGTTCCCGCGACATCGCCAGGCTTTCTTCCAAAAGCGCCTCGGCGCGTTGAAAATGGCCAAATTCCTGAGCGGCGATTCCCAGCCAGTAAAGCCCCAATTCAATTCCCCACCTGTTGTCAATCACTCTTAATGCCGCGATGCCCTCCTCCAAGAGTTTTATTGCGTCTTCGAGATCGCCTTGTTTGCGCGCCGTATTGCCGAGCAAAATCAACATCCAGGCCAAACCCTGCTTGTCGTCCAGCCGCTGATGTAGCCGGCGAGATTCTTCGAGGTGTGAAATCGCCTTCTGATAGTTGCCCCGTGTCGCTTCAAATTGTCCCAACACGTTTTGAGAAAAAGCCGTGCCTCTTTCGTCCCCAATGTTTCGGCGGAGAGCAAGCGATTGCTCCTGCAAGGAAAGCGCTTGCGCCAAATCGCAGTGGAAAAACGCCACCCAGCTCAGGTTGTTCAACGCCACCGCTTCGCCGCGTTGGTCTCCTGTCTGCCGATGCAAATCCAAAGCTTCTTGCGAAAGCGCTTGCGCCGTCGCGAGCTCAACGCGGTAGCAGGCGATCCAAGCCAGGTTGTTGAGGGCGATCCCCATTCCCCTCTTGTCGCCAAGCTTTCGCCAAATCTCCAGACTTTCTTGCAGAAACGCGCGAGCAGCACGATAGTCGCACAGGATGTTAGCGATGGTGCCGGCGCCGTTTAAGGCGCTGGCGCGTTCTTTGGAGTGCGGCGCCGCGTTGGGAAGCGTCAGCAGCGCATTCAGCCGATCGTAACCTTCTCTAACATGGCCACGCCAAAGCCAGAATCGCCACAACGCTCCGCCCAGGCGCAAACCAAGATTCACCTCGCCGGTGGCTTGCACCCAGTTGAACGCGGCGCGAAAGTTTTCGTGTTAAAACCGCTTCGAGAAGTTTGATACCAAGTGCCGGCAAGATCCGTGATAAAGCT
>SZPB01000174.1 GCA_030263535.1 Cytophagia bacterium CHB2 | reverse complement strand
AATTGGGATACGCTCGCATTTGTTGGAAGGCAGTCGATACGATCCGGTGCGCCACGTTTTGTGGACCACGTGGAAAGATGAGCGCGATTTTTTTCGAGGGCAAGCGCGCGCGGATATGAAGGTGGCATACTCTCGCGATCGCGGCGTGACGTGGTTGCCGAACCCGCCGGAGTTTGCGACGGATTGGGATTCGTTGACCATCGGCTTCAAAGCCGCGGCGATTTTTCCGAACGGCGATTTTGCGGTGAATTACGAAGTCTCGGCCGAGAGCGGCGGCGCGGCAAGAAGTGTCTATTTTAGAAAACGGCAAAGCGTGACGACCGGAGTGGAACAACCGGCTTTGGAAATACCGCAAGGCTATTCGCTGGCGCAGAATTATCCGAATCCGTTCAACCCTTCGACGGTAATCAGTTTTCATTTACCGGTGAGCAGCCACGTGACATTGAAAGTTTTTGATGTGATTGGCCGCGAAGTGGCGATTTTGGTGGATGGTGAAATGGCGGCGGGAAATCATGCGTTGACGTTCGCGCCGCGCGATTTGGCCGGCGGGATTTATTTCTACAAAATCACCGCCGGCCAATTTTCGCAAACGCGCAAGGCGGTGTTGATCAAGTAATCCAGAGTTAAAATGACAGGAGAACGTTGCCATGAAAAGAACACTTACTCTTTGCATACTGATTTCGTCGCTGGCAAGGCCGGGCGAGGCGGTATCACAATCTGCCAGCGCGACGCAGATTTGGTTTCAACACGATGACTTTGTGGATTTGAACGGCGACGGCGAAGCCGAGTTCGTTCCGGACATGTTGGCGCGTTGGGAAAACCACACGCAATGGCCCCAGGCCCTTGACAACATGGAGGTTTATTCCCTGCACGAAAATTTGTTCAAAACCGGCGGCGCTCCCAATGGCATGGGCGAAAAGTTTTTGCGGCTGCTGAAAGACCATTTCGGCGACAAGCCGGCTCCCGAGCTTCACGCAGAATACTTGCAATTGATCCTGCCGGTGCTGCATGCGCACGGCGTCGCGCTGCAAATCCATACGGTAGGTTCCAAGGGAGATTTTGTCCCCTGGAAAATGTATGGCACCTCCACCGGCACGGATACCATACCGTTCCCGCAAAACAATAAGGGGTTGGAGCTGGTTCTGAATACGTTACGGTTTGTCAACGATGTTTGCGACTCGCTGTTCGCCGATGGATACCGGGTCACACAAATAAAACTTCAAAGTGTGCTCTCTGGCATTTGGCAGCGCGGCCTGCAGAACAATGTTTATTGCGCCCTGGAATACATGAAAGCGGTTCAGGCGGATTACCCGGCGATGAAATTCTATCTGGGCGACGCACTCCTGCAACGGCGCGATTATGACAAGAACAAGGATTGGCGGGAGGCTTATGAGACGCTGCACAACACGATGATGAACGATCAAAGAGGTTATGCTCATCTCAATTTCGAGGGCATCCGGATCGAGTTTGACAAGAACTGGGACGATCCGGTTCAATTTGAGAATGCACAGGGGTGGCATGAATTGGCGAATGCAGGCGCGTTCAATCTCATTAAGAGTTTCAGCTGGAAGGCGGGACTGGAGCACAATAATCCCTATGCCGATGATGAATGGGAGTATGAAAAGGTGGTGCTCCGAACCGCCGAAAAGTCGCGGGAACTGAACCTACGTTGGGATTTTGCAGTGTTGCACAGCGATGAAGCCGGAGGGAGTGGTCGCGCCTACCCCTTCGACGTCGCGCCTGAAAATCGCGGGCCCAATGAGCCGCCCACCTTTGCCTCGGTCTTGAATAAAGTTTTCGATTTCTATAATAATGTGACCGCGATTGATGATTTCTCGTATTCTCCCAAGGGATTCCAATTGCAGCAAAATTATCCCAATCCCTTCAATCCGTCGACAGTCATCCGTTTTCAGTTACCAGTGCGCAGCCGCGTAACGCTGAAAGTCTTTGATATAGTTGACCGCGAAGTGGCGACGCTGGTGGATGGAAATCTCGAAGCAGGCAATCATGCCGTGACGTTTGCGCCGCGCGATTTGGCCGCCGGGATTTATTTTTACAAAATCACTGCGGGCAAGTTTTCGCAAACACGCAAGGCGGTCTTGGTCAAATGATGGCAACGATAAGTATTGTTCCTTGACTTTTTTCAGAAAAGCGTTAAGCTGAATATGAGATAGCTTCCACGGATTTTTCATTGTCAAGGCAGTCAGGAACTCGCACTCAAAATGATAAGATGACGATGCTGAGCGGCAAGATGCCAACGGAAAAAGAATTGCTCGATCTTAGCGATGAGGAAGTGGAACGCCTGCTTTCCAGTTCCCGAGCAAACTCTTCCGAGGCAAAGGAGCAACTGTTGACTTGGGGCTACCTCATTGCGCAACAATATTTTTATCGGAATTTGCCGCGGGAACGAGCCTTGTCTCCGGAGGACGCCGAGGATTTGACCACGGCTTTCTTTTTGGAGTTCGAGCGGAACTGGCCACGCTTGCACAGCGCGACCCGTTATAGCCGCCATGTTTTGAAGAGAAATTTGCGGCGCCACTTGCGACGCCAAAAACTGCGGCGGCGGCGCGAGATCATCCTGCGCGACGAGGCGCTTGAAAAAGAGGCCGAGGGCTTGTCAGCGGAGACAATGCAACCCTGGCAGAAGTGGACGGACGAGCAATTTCTGCAATACCAGGCCGTGCTGCGCGCGCTGCGAAGCACCGACGAGGTGACGCGGCAAATCATCCAATTCCGCCTTCAGGAACCGCCGTTGGAGCATAAAGAAATTGCCGGCCATTTGGGAATGGTGGAGACGGCCATCCGCATGCGCGTGACGCGATTCTACGCGATCGTTCGCAAAACATACGAAAAAATCCGTTACTTTAATTAAGGCCTGTTCCCTATACGAGTGAGAAGTGGTCACGGCGTCTCATTCGAAATCTGGGCGAAGGGAAAAAAATGTTTCGGCAAAACGACGACCAGCTTGCGACTTCAACCATCGATCAATTTCTGCGGCTCGCCAAAACGCCGCCGGATGAAGCCTTGCTGCGCCGCTATTTCGCCGCATGTGAAGGCAAAGGAATCGAATCGCACTTAACCGAGGCAGAACGCCGCTGGGTGACGGTGAATCTTGACGCCAACCCAAGCTGGCGGCAGAAGTGGCAGGCGCTGGAGGAAGAATTGGGGAAGTCGGTGGACTGGCGAGCTCAAGCGCTCTTTCCGGAGCCCGTGGTCAAACCTCCATCTTCATTGCGAGCGGGCGCGATCGGAGAAATTTTCAATCTCTTGCAACCGTCGTGGCCGTTTCGTTTTGCCGTCGCGGCGATGATCGTCCTCGCTTTATACGGCACGCTGTGGCTGATTGGAAGAGCGACGCTTGCGGAAACCCATCAGCTCGCTTCGATAGCCCAATATCAAGATGATTTGGCTGCGAAAATAAGGGGCGCGAGCACGGCGGCGAGCCGTGATTTTTCCGGCGGGGCTGCGGCACTACTCGCTGCGCCCAAAGATTGGTTGGGCTTGTTTCCTCGTTATGACTTGGCGAAGATCGACGAGGCCATGACGCATTTTCAAAGCGCTTTTGAGAATGCACCGGACCCATTTCAGCGCGCGGAAATTGCCTTTTTTCTCGCCAAAGCCTGTTTGATGAAAAACGATGCGCGCCAGTCAAAACATTGGCTAAATCAAGTGCTGGCGCAAAACGTGGTGGATTATCGGGAGGAAGCGAAGGCGCTGCTGCAAAAATTGCAGGAGAAAAATTGAGATTTGAAATTCGTAACGCAACGTGGACGAGCCACAATAGGTTTTTAAAACACGGAGCAACGGAGTTCACGGAGCGTCACGGAGAAAAGCCTTTAGAAAATATCTATTCTCTCCGTGCTTTCTCTGTTTGCTTCGTGGCTCCGTGTTTAGTTGGACTTTGAATTAAGAAAACTTTCAGAATTTTATTCTAACTTTTGCTGCGCAAAGGATTAACCTGGAATAAAGAATTGCCGACGCCTAAAGGCGTTACTACGAACGTTTACTTCCCAATCAACACAAACGGCGCCCAGTAATACGGCTTGGCATATTTGGCCTGTTGTTCGATCATTCGCAGCTTGGCTTCGCGCAGCGCGGCGGCTTTGCTTTTTCCCGCCAGCATGTTCTGATAAAAATCAATCATCAGATTCGCAGTGCTCGCATCGTTGACCTGCCATAAAGAGACCAGCAGGTTGGCCGCGCCGGCATAGAGAAACCCGCGCGAAAGGCCGATCAACCCCTCGCCCTTCGCTATCTTTCCCAATCCGGTTTCACACGCGCTCAACACCACCAAATCTGCATTCAAATCTAAATTGTAGATTTCGCCGAGATATAAAATGCCGTCCTCTTGCGGCGAATCAATCGACGCCAGCATCAACCCGGACAGTTTGGGGTTCGATTCGTTGACAAAGCCGTGAGTAGCGAGATGCACATAACGAAAGTCGGCCAGTCGGCTCGATTTCAAATTGACCTCATTGGCCTGGCGTTCCAATTGAACCTGGGTTTTATTCCCGAACCAGCGCTCGAAAATGGCCGCTCTGTCTTTGAACAAGCGTTGCACGCCCTGCACTTCATCTCTGGAGGCAGGAAGAAAACCCGCTTCCATGGCGCGCGCCGAATCGACGGATCGTTGCGCCGCCACGAATTCTGCGCTGCGACTGTTGCTGACAAGCCCGCCAGGGAAAACCGGCGCGTATGCCAGATAATCGCGCGCAACGTTACCGCGCCGGCGCTTTTGTATCTCGCAGAACAACGTGGCGGAATAGGCATAGCTGATCGCGTGCTTTTTGACCACGAACGGTAGCGCGCGATAATCTTTGATCTCCGTCTCAACACCGGCCATATCACTGAGCAGCGCCTCAAACGGCACGAAACACAACGCCCCGTCCGGAATGATGATGAGATGTTCGGCGTCGAGCGCCAGTGCGATGGGGGCCATGAGAATTTGATAAAGCGCCTGTGCCGCAGACACGTATTGGTCATATTGTTGCTTGAGGATTCCAGTTTGCAGCCCGGTGACATAGCGCTCCAGGAGCGAATCTCGCGGCGCACTTTTCAAATGCAACTGATTGTTCTTAAATGTGAAAATGTAAAGCGAATCACGTCCGACGAAATATTCGACCAGTGCCGTGCGGTCATCTAAGAGTTGCTCGTAAATCTGCGCAGCGTCCGACATTTTGCTTTGATACTTCAAATTGAAATAGTTGGGATAGTTTGTTTCAAGCTGCGTCAGCAGATCTTCGTAGGCGCGCTTCAGATCGAACAGTTGGGCTTGCCATGAAAGCGCTTTTGTGCTGTCCACTGCTTTGCCTTTCGATTCTTCTTCGAGCAGTCTCTTCTCATAAAAAGCCAGCTCGGCGCGCAGGCGGCGCTCCTTTGCCAACAGGCTGTCGGGAATGCCGGCAAACTTTTTTGCTTCGGCTTCAGCGAGGGCATCCAGCAAAATGCCGGCGCGGCTTTTTTCGGCAAACTGCCAGGCCAGTTCCTGGTATTGCGGATTACCTGCGGCGCGGTAAAGGGCGTGTGCGATTTGTATCGCCTGCTCATAAATTTCCGTGGCTCGTTCAGCGAGAAAGAGCTTGGCGCCTTCGGCTTTGTAGCCGCGGCGAGTTTGATCGATTAACTTCACCGCCAATTGGCTGGTGGCCAGTGCGGTGTGCAGGTCATCATGCGGATGAGTTGAATTTTCCGCATGCGCCACCAAAGTCTTCGCTTTCTTGTATAGAGATTCCAGCAGTATCTCTTCCGAAAGGATCTGTTGCAGTGAAGGGTTGGCCGTGATGGCGGCATTGGAAAAATCACGGGCATTCGCCTGCAGAGCGCGTTGATAGCTGGCCAGCGCTGCGCTGGATTGCCGCCTCTCTGCCTGCAAGTCGCCAAGAAGATTATGAATTCTTGCCAAATCCGGATGATGCCGGCCAAGCACGGCGCTCAGAATCGAGAGGGACTTTTGATAATGCGACCGGGCTTTGCCGTAATCGCCTTTCTTGGCGTAAACCTGGGCCAGGTTGCCATAGCAATGTGCGACCGCGCGACTCCTTTCGCCTAGCAACGCCAATCGGATGTCCAAAGCCTTGCAATGGAATTCCAATGCGTTGGCATAGTCACCCATTTCAAGATAAGTAAGGCCCAGGTTGTTGTATCTTTCTGCAACGGCCAGATGCCGCTGGCCAAACTGCTCCAGGCATGTCGCCAATGACTTTTGACCAAACTCCAGCGCGCGGTCATATTCGCGTTTTTGATGATAGATCAGGCCGAGGTTGCGGTAGACATTTGTCACCGGCAGGCGCTTGAATACATCGGCCGGCAAGGCTTGCCAAATCGCCAGGACTTTGGAATAATATTCCCGCGCGAGATCGTATTCGCCCCGATGGAAATGAAGACTGCCAAAATAGAAAAAGAGAAAACCGGCTTCCTGGCTTTTGAGCTCGGGGTCCATGGCCTTCCTGATCGCCAACGCCTGTTGCAGAGATTCCAGGGCGTGTTCATAATATCCCATGCCCGAATACATCATGCCGATCATGCTATGCGTATCCGCAATCTTACCCTGGTTTGACTCATCGGCGGTGGCCTGCAAGATGGAAAGTTTTTTCTGAAAATAATAGATGGCCTTGTCGTTATCGTCTCTGGTGTGAAAGAAGGCGCCGAGAACTTCGTACACGGGCAGCAAAGCGGTGTGATATTCGCCAAGCTGCTGGACGCCGGTTTCCAAGACTTGTGAGAGCCGTTGGTGCGCCCGATCGAAGGAGACGGTTCTCATCAACGCTCTCGAAATTTGCGTCTGCCCGCGCAACCAACCTTCCCAATTCTGCGCGGTCTCATAAAACCCGGCGGCCTTTTCAAAATAGACGATGGCGCTGTCATACCGGCTGGCTTTAAAGAACTGTTCGCCGCGGGTAAAAATTTTATCCGCCAGAGAGCTGTCGGCAATCATGACCTGGCTTGAATCAGAAACCGCAGAGGACGGCTTGTGGGCAGGCGGGGGCTCGGATTGTTTCTGCTCTTGCGAGCAAGAAAAGCACAGAAGCATGGTCAACACCACCGCTGCCCGAAATTCTTTTTTACGACTTATGAGGATCATCTTAGCTCGTTTTATCCTATGCAAGGGAAATCCATTTCGCCCCCTTGGGGCTTTCGGATATTTTATCTAATCTATTTCCAGGGCGTTGCCCTTCGCTATTACATGGCGCCCCGTTGGAGCTTTTTCTTCAAGTCAAAGAGTGTCCAAAAATATGCCTTCACTGTGACACCATTTGACGAGGTCTGAAAGTTGGGGGCGAAGATAGTTTTTCTACATCCGCCGGAAATTGTTCATCCTGCTTTAAATTTTAACGCGATTGGTCGTCATTTTCAAGCTTGAAATTCGTTCCAACTATACTCGGTTAGGGTGACTCTTTTGAGACGGCCTGTGATGCTTGAGCATCGCTGCAAAGCTGAAGCTTTGCTCTCTGCTCGATTCGAAACTCAAATTTCAAACCTAAAAAAGTATAGCATGTCGTGTTGTAAGCATCTTTTTCAATTTGAGCACCATGCTTCCAAGTAACATGTCATTCTGGAAAAAACCTGTTCAGGCCAAGCACTGTGCTTGATACTAACAAGATCGTTCCACGATGACATATTAGAGTTACTTGCAGAACGAACTACAGCAGTAGTGAACGCGCAATACTAAAAAGATCCATCTAGGATGGCATGAAAAAATGTTGCTTGTCGTATCAACCCTGAACCCCAGGGTCAATCGCTGACTAGCAAAAAATTTTGTTACATATCGGGAAATGAATTCCCTGTACAAATACAATAAGGAAAAAAACCGAAAAACCCTTTTTGACGCGGAGGTTTCTCATGCAAACAGTAAATGTATTCTTGAACCTGGTTTTGGTGAGCGGCTGGACACTTCTCCTCGCCACCACAGCAACAGGGCAAAATTACCCACCCGCCATCGAATACGCCTCGCTTCTGGATTTACGCTTCTATGAACAGACCGGCGGCTTCCTGGTGGAAAACCTGCAACTGGTTTTTCCACCCCAGGCAGAGCAGAAAATGGAATTCGTCATCACCCGCGCCAATGGTGAAGCAGTGGCAACTGTGCCGTTACGCAAGGAACTACTGGGGGAGAATTTCCCCGCGTTTGCGCGCCTGCAGCCCAGCGGCCATCCCGGCAATGTCCAGGTGGGGCAGCCGGGCGATTTCGTAATGAGCGTGAAAGCCGCCGGCCAAGCCATTACGACACTGCCATTCACCCTGCGCGCCGAAGGCGGTGATGATCCCTTCAACCCCCAAAAGACTTTCGTGCTCGAAGGGCCGTGGCGCTCGCTGGCCTATCTTTATGTGCCGGTGAATGAACCGGAAGCGCCGCTCTCCTTCAGATGGTGGATGAGCGGACAGGAGCTTCCGGCAGAGATGAAGCAGGCCACCTGCACCGTGCATCTGATGCGCGGCACCCAGGAAATATCCGTGAGCCGCACCAAAGTCGTTATCGATGCTTCCAACAAACTTTGGGCATCCAGAGTTTGTGACTTTTATCTGGAAAAAGAGAGAAAGATTCTCACCTTGGGAATGCTCACCGCCCAGGATGGCGATTATCGGATCGTGTTCAAGGCCAAAGATAAGGTCATCAAATCCTACGCCGTGCCGGTGAAGGGTGGTAAAGTGCAACAATTGAAGCGTTGTGATTTGAGCTTTCAGCCGCACACTGATTTTATCTCGCCGCGGCTGGTGGACACCTCGAGTGGCTCAAGCTCGAGGTACAGGATGGTGGAGGCGTTTTGGGTGGAGAGTAAACAATGAGCTTTAAAAAAATCGGAGTGCGATGCTTCAGCATCGCTAAACCTAAAAGAGTATACGGCTTTTTCTCGAGTTTCAAAGAAGCCATTGAATTGAACTTTATACGTAACTCGACATTTATGTCGAGAAAAAACCAGGTGGGCGACATGAATGTCGCATTACAATTTTAGTAACATCAACAAACAGGAGGAACAACCATGAACCGATTCGTTGCTATTTTCGCCACAACCGTATTGTTGCTCAGCCTCGCGGCTGCTGAAACCAGCGCGCAAACCTGGCAGAAGCTTGCCAGCTTTCCCGGCCGCCCGGCCGCTAATTTGTTAGTTGGCACAGATGGCGGCGTTTGGCGATCCCGCATGGACTTCGACGGCGACGGCATGGCGGACCCATCGTTCATTGCAGTCAACCCGAACGACCCCAGTGGCAATACTCTGCATATTCAAAGCGGCGCCGATGCCAATCAGAGGTGGGAAGTTCCCTTGCCCAGCGGCATCATTGCCATTCTCATCGGCTTTTTTGACTTCGACGGCAGCAATCCCAAAGAGATTCTCATGGCGCAGAAGTTGGGCAACCGGTATGTTAACCCGATGGTTCTCTATAACAGTGATGTAACCAATGGCACCTATGAGGTTGGTGTTCCTGATGGCAGTACGATACTGATAGGCGGTTGGGACCTCAACAATGATGGCGTTTATGAACTCGTTGTTGCCGCGGCGAATCCGAATCTACCAGCAGGAGAGATTCAGGTGTGGGGTTTTCGTTAAAAAGAGTCCGACTTTTTCCACAAAAGTCGGTTTCTGGTTCACCACAAGTAGCCATTTGAACGGAGTGCGATGATTTATCATCGCAAAACTAAATCATCGCAAAACTAAAGTTTTGCACTCCGAGTTCAGCCGGCCCAACAAACTGGAGGAAATTATGAAACGCATCACTCTTACCCTATTAGCTATTGTGCTGTGTGCCGGTTCTGCCGTGGCGCAAATCGGCAGAATCTGGGAATCGCCGCAAGGTGGTAAATTCCGGCCGCCGCGGCCCAACAAGTTCATCCTGGAAATCGCCGGTTTTCAAACACCGACCGATGACGATAGACCCGCCATCATTGCCATCCTGATCGGCTTACAGAATCAGGGAATGGTGGGGGCCTCCCAGGGTTTTGCCCCGGGTGATCACGCTTCGGCAAACCAGGGAGAGGACAGGATTGTGGTCTATGACCCTGCCGATAGCAGCGAGATCTGGTCCCTGCCTTTGTCAACGCTGACCGGCGGGCAACCTGCGGATAGCATCTCGATAAATATCGTTGGCTTCGTCCGTTTTCGCGGCCAGGGGTCGACGCAGACGAGGTCACAAATGCCATTCAGCAAACATGCCATTGTGAGCTATGATTGGGATATCAACAATGACGGCACGTTCGATTTCATGGAGAAATTTCTTTCCATTGTCGATCCGAATACCAATGAAGTGGTGTTTACGGAGCAGGGCGCATTGCTCCTGGGTATATTACAACGGGCAGATCGCCGGATAACCCTGCTCGAAGTGCTGGTGGCGACAAAACAATTCGCCGTAGTTGGCGAGACCGGCGGCAACAGCGGCTCGTTCAGTTCGGCAGCGGCGCCTGTGTCTGCCCT
The DNA here is from genome assembly GCA_030263535.1 of Cytophagia bacterium CHB2. Classification (NCBI taxonomy): domain Bacteria; kingdom Pseudomonadati; phylum Bacteroidota; class Cytophagia; species Cytophagia bacterium CHB2. The sequence continues at coordinate 2,400 of SZPB01000174.1, read as the reverse complement.
GGCCCGCCAAACGGTCGCCGATTATCAGCTCGACTTGAAATTCCAGGCTGAACCCGGCTTGCGGCTCGCCTACGACCCGGAGCTCTTCGATCCCCCAGGCGATAATGACCTGGATGGCGACGGCCGGTCCGATATTGCCATGCTGGTGGAAGACGCCAATGATGAGCCACAAGGTGTAATTGTACGAAATGGCCAGAGTTACGATATTCTCTGGCAATTCCAATTCCCCACCGAACACAAAACCAACATCCTCAAAGGCTCTCACGGCTTCGCCGATGCTAATGGTGACGGCGAAAAGGAAGTCATCGTCGGCGACAACCTGGCCGTCACCCTCGATGGCACGGTGCATACCATCGCCGAAAATTTTCAGACTCTCGACGTCAACGACCTCGACAACGACGGCTTTGAAGATATCATCGGCCTCAATACCATCGACAGCTCCGCAGTTGTGTACGGAATTCTCAATCCAACTTCGGTGGCGGATTATGATCCGGCCGAAATTCATTTCCGTCTGTTTCAGAATTATCCCAACCCGTTCAACCCCAGCACCACGATTTCTTATTCTGTCGTGCAAGCCGGCGACGTGGAGCTGACCATTTTTAACGCCCTCGGCCAGGCGGTGCGAAGACTGGTAAATGAACGTAAGTCTGCTGGCGAGTACAGCCTCTCCTGGGACGGCCGCGATGATGCCGGGCGGCAACTCAGCAGCGGTTCGTATTTCTATCGTTTGAAAGTCGGCGAGGCAGTGCAGACCCGGCGCATGTTGTTTTTAAAATAAGTCTCACCCCAATTCAACCCTAATCGGGTTTTAATCACAAGGAGTAACCATGAAAAGGCATGTTCAAACCATCGCATTAGCCCTGCTGTGGCCGGCCACGCTTTTGGCGCAAAGCGAGTGGAGCTGGCAAAATCCGTTGCCGCAAGGTTACACGCTGTATGATCTCCACATTTTCGACGCGAACACCGTTCTGGTCGTGGGTGAAGCGGCAACCGCTATCAAAACTATGGACGGCGGCGCAAGTTGGAGCCTGCAGCACAACCTCGGCGGCGAAGGGATCACAGTTGAATTGGAATCCGTTTCGTTTGTCGATGCGAATACCGGTTTTGCCGTCGGACCGGGCGACCGCATTTTCAAAACCACGGACGGTGGCGCGACGTGGTCCGTGCAAAGCGCCGGCGTATTTTCCACGCTGCACGGCGTTGATTTCGACAAGGGCTGCTATGTCGGCCAGGAGCTGACGGCGCGCATGAAGCATCGCGGCAAGGTGCGTAAACGCCTGCTGCCGGTAAGGGTGGCGGGTGAATTGCCGCCCAGCGGCGCGCCCATCACCGAGGGCGGCAAAGAGATCGGCGAGATGCGCGGCGGACTGGGCGCGCGCGCTATCGCCTACTTGAGACTTGATGATCTTGAGGTGGGAAAGTCATATCGTTGCGGCGCCGCTCAGGTGACGCCCGAGCGCCCCGCGTGGCTGCCGGACGCCGCGTTGCGTCCCGGCAAGGAGGATTGAGCATGGCAAAACCGGAACGCTGTCCGTGGTGCGGCGCGGATCCCTTGTATGTCGCCTATCATGATCATGAGTGGGGCGTACCAGAGCGCGATGACCGCGCGCTTTACGAAAAACTCATCCTCGATGGCTTTCAGGCCGGACTGTCGTGGATCACCATTTTGCGCAAGCGCTAGAATTTCCGCCGCGCCTTCGATGGCTTCCAGCCGGAAAAAATCGCCCGCTACACGCCGCGCAAAATCGAAGCCTTGATGACTGACGCCGGCATCGTGCGCAACCGCGCCAAGGTGGAAGGCGCGGTGAAAAGCGCCCGCGCCTATCTGGAACTGGCGGATCAGGGCGTCTCGTTCAGCGATTTCCTGTGGGACTTCGTGGACGGCCGCCCGATCCAGAACCGCTGGACCAAGGATCACAAAATTCCCGCCGAAACCAAACAATCCCAAGCCATGAGCAAAGCCTTAAAACAAGCCGGCTTCGTCTTTTGCGGCCCCACCATCACATATGCCTTCATGCAAGCGGTGGGCATGGTCAACGATCATTTGGTGACATGCCCCAGGCATAGGGCGTGCCAAGACATCGGGCGGTGAGAACAGCAAGAAAACACGAAATTATGGTTTTCTGAAATCTTGCCGGCCGAAGTCTTGCGACTCCAGGATGACCTGCCGGATGCTCTGCCCTTCGTGGCGAACGACCTTTATATCACCGCCGGTAATTTTGCGGATAAATAGCGGCCAGATTATATTCCAGTGCTTGATAATGGATGACCGATGCTGCTCTGGCGTTGCTTTGTCTAGAAAGTGATCATTCATCACGTCTTGCGGAACAACGCACCTTATGCGTGTACGGTCACCGTACTGCGCCCAAAAGATGTAGGACATCAGATCGGAAGAATACC
>SZPB01000173.1 GCA_030263535.1 Cytophagia bacterium CHB2 | reverse complement strand
CAACGGCGTAAAGCCGGCGGGCGCGCACAGCGTTCTCTTTAACGGCGCAGCGCTGGCCAGCGGGATTTATTACTATCGCTTCGAGGTGCAAAGCCCAGCCCAGGCGAAGAAGTTTGTGGAGGTGAGGAAGATGGCGTTGGTCAGGTAAACTGGTTGTTCGTTGTTTGCACTCTTTCTCGTACTCATGATCTATGCGCGCCTAGAGGTGTGGCCGAAACCCACTTATTATTGCATAATCGATGAGGTTAACCCTCTGTTTTCGAGTACGTGTTTTGAGCGAAAACAGGCTTTTCGGCTACACCCGTAGGGGTGTGGCCGAAACCCCCTTTCCGTGCATATTCTGTGAAGCTAACCACCTGCTTTCGAGTGTGAGTTTTGACCGAAAACAGACTTTCCGGCTACACCCCTAGTCTAGGCCATAGGCTTACTCGCCGTACAGATTTTCACATGCGCGTAAGAGTATGAGAAAGAGTGAAAGTAAGCCATGCCAATTCAAATGCCAAACGGCCGGGATTTTTTGAAAAAAATCTGAGGGTCATCGAACGGCGACCTCGCAAAAAAATTTTCGGCATGCAACCTAATTGATATTCATGCCGCGCGCGTTGCGGTATTATGAGAGAGTAAATTTAGATCAACCTCCTTTGTCATGGCTGACTCCCTCTCTCCAAGCATGGCTGTGTTCAACACCTAACAAGATTGCTTTACAGTAAGCTTCAAAAACTGTTCATGGTTAAATGGTTCCATGGTTAAGCCGTTTCCGCCGTTGAATTGAGCCATAACTTAGCCATTCAACCATTTAGCAAATCAACCATTTAACCTTCAAATTTTCAGGAGGCTGTAATGAGTAGAGCAAGGTTTAATCGCGTGACCGCCATTGCCTGCATGGCGTGGCTGGTTGCAATGTTGGGAACAAGTTCGGCGCAAGAGTGGCGCAAGCTGCGCGAAGAGGGCGCGAATTTCTATGACGTCAAGCGCAGTTTTGAACAAGCCGAGGCGCAGGCGCTGCAAAACGCGCTGCTTAAAAAGGGAGCGGATGAAGAAGGATTCGAGGATGAGGCCAAGGTGCCAGGCTATACGAGCTTCAAGCGCTGGGAATATTGGATGGAACCGCGCGTTTACCCCAGCGGCAACTTGCCGGATCCGGATCAAGACTTCAAAGCCATGCAACAATATTTTCAGCGGCACGGCGCGCTCATGAAAGGCGCAGCGACGCCTGATGCGGTGGCCACGGCCATTCCGTCGGCCAATTGGACTTCACTGGGCCCAACCTCGTGGGTGCTTACGTCAAACAGCGTGGCGCCGGGCTTGGGCCGCGTTTCGGCAATCACTTTTCATCCGACCGATGCCAACACGATCTTTCTCGGCACGCCGGCCGGCGGTTTGTGGAAGAGCACCAATGGCGGCGCGAGCTGGAGCACCAACACCGACAACCTTCCGGTTTTGGGCGTCTCAAGCATTGTGATCGATCCCACCAATACGAACATCATGTATATCGCCACCGGCGACAATGACGGCAGCGACACCAAGAGCGTCGGCGTGCTGAAATCAACCGACGGCGGCGCGACCTGGAACACCACCGGACTCAATTTTCAAGTCACGGAAAGCCGAAGGATCTACAAGTTGCTCATGCATCCGACCAATTCCAACATTCTGGTGGCAGCGGCCAGCAATGGGTTTTGGAAAACCACAAATGCCGGCACAACTTGGTCACGAAAAGGGATGGGCGGTTATTACAGAACGACTAGGGAAATAGAATTCAAACCGGGCGATCCGGCGACCGTCTATGCGACGGTAAAATCTGTAACTTCGCCATACCCGATGGATTTCTGGAAATCAACCGACACCGGCGAGACCTGGACCCAGATTACCAGCGGCGTGCCGACCACCGCGAATAGACTTGAAATCGGCGTCACCCCCGCTAATGCGAATTACGTTTACTTGCTTGTCAGTAAATCGGCGGACAACAGTTTTGGTGGTTTGTATCGTTCGACCGATAGCGGCGTTTCATTCACCACCCAGTCGACGACTCCGAATATTCTCGGTTATCTAACCAACGGTTCCGATGTTACCGCAGGCCAAGGCTCTTATGATTTGGCCTTTGGGGTTTCGCCGACCAATGCCGACGAGCTTTATACCGGCGGCGTGAACATTTGGAAATCCACCAACGGCGGCGTGAATTGGACCAACAAAACGCATTGGGTGTATAACACCAATCCGAATGCTTATGTCCATGCCGACGTGCATCTCTTCGAATTTAATGGTTCGAACGTTTACACCGGCACCGACGGCGGTTTCTTTAAATCGACCGACGGCGGCACCACGTGGTCCGATCTCAGCGCGGGGATGAACACCACGGAGTATTATCGCATCGCCAGTGATCCCAATAGCGCGAATTTGGTTTATGGCGGCGCACAAGACAACACCATCACCCGTTACAGCGGCTCGGGCATTTGGGACAGTTTCATGAGCGGCGATGGCGCCGAATGCCTGGTTGATCGCACCAACTCCAACATCGTTTATTCTGCTACCCAACGCGGCAGCTTGAAAAGGTCGAGCAACGCCGGCGTGACGTGGTCTTCCATTAAAAATAACATTACTGAGACCGGCGCGTGGGTGACGCCGTATGTGATGGATCCGGTCTCGAACACCACGTTGTACGCCGGTTACGTCAATGTTTGGAAGACCACCAGCAGCGGCGGGAGCTGGACCAAGCTTTCCACTTTTGCGAACACCGCGACGATTGTGGATTTGCAGGTGGCGCCTTCGGATGCGAATTATATTTATGTCACCAAAACCGCCAACGTGTATCGCAGCAGTGATGGCGGCGCCAACTGGACCGGCATCACCGCCGGGCTGCCGGCCGCGGCCTATAAGCAAATTGCCGTGGCCAGCAACGATCCCCAAAAAATATGGCTCACCCTGTCCGGCTATTTGAGCGGCAACAAGGTTTGGGCTTCTACCGATGGCGGTGCGACCTGGACGAATTATTCCGGCACGTTGCCGAATCTGCCGTTCAACACGATTGTCTACCACAACAACGGCGGCACGGATGCGCTTTATGCCGGCGCTGACGTCGGCGTGTATTATCGCGATAACACGCTTTCGGATTGGCAGCTTTATCAAACCGGCTTGCCCAACGTACCAATCAGCGAGTTGGAGATTCATGCGAACAGCGGCAAGCTGCGCGCAGGCACGTTTGGCCGCGGGTTGTGGGAAACGGATTTGGTGCCTCCGCCGGGCGCGGCGCTGGCGTTTGACGGGGTGAATGATGATGTCACCGCGCCGGGTTTTTCGTGGCCGACCGGTGGAGCCATCACGGTTGAATTTTGGAGTTATTTCGCAAGCAGCGATCTGCAGACCTCAAGCTCTTTTAGTGTCGGCAATCAAGACACTCCAAACCGTTGCCAGGCACATGCTCCAAATCCCTCCGGCACATTACATTGGGACTATGGAGACAACACGGCTAACGGACGAGTAAGCGCGAACTATATGCCATATCTTGACAAGTGGACGCACGTCGCATTAGTCTCTGAAGGGAACGGCGGCACTTTTAAGGGCATTTATCTGGATGGGGTTTTAGTCGCATCGGGAGCCGTCTCAGACGGACCCAATATCGCTCTCTCCGGGTTGACGGTGGGAGCTTGGCCTCTTATCAATTATCGCCACAAGGGCAAAATTGATGAATTCCGCATCTGGAACGTTGTGCGCGGCCAGGCCGATATTCAGGCGAAAATGAATTGCGAGTTGACTGGCACGGAAGCCGGTCTCGTGGCTTACTACCAGTTCAACCACGGTCGGGCAGGCGGCAACAATGTTGGTGAGACCACCCTTGATGATTTGACTGCGAACAACAACAACGGCACACTGAACAACTTCGCGCTAACCGGCACGACTTCCAACTGGGTAGCGCCGGGCGGCGTGACCAGCGGGACGACTTGTGGCACGATGGCGATGCTTATCGCCAATGCCGGCAATGACAATCTGCATAGCGGCGGCGCGACCAAGCTCAACGGTTTCGCCAGCGGCGGCAACGGCGGTTACACCTATGCTTGGGCGGTCCAATCCGGGCCGAACGCGGGCAGCGAGCAATTCAGCAATGCCGCCTCGCCGAATACGATTTTCAAACCCACGGCAAAAGGCAATTACGTTTTGCGCTTGACGGCGAAAGACGGCATGAATGCGACCGCTTCGGACAATGTCGCGGTTACGGTCAACGCCTTGTTCGCAGCGAGCATCAGCGGCGACGATCCGGTGAATCCCGGCACCACGCACACCTACACCGTCACCACCGATGCCAGCAATCCGAGCTATCTGTGGATAGTGACAAACGGCACGATCGGCGGCGATAACGACCAAAGCTCCGTGGAGGTCGAGGCCGGCCAGCCTTCCGGCGATATGCGGGTGGAAGTGTACGTGACCGACGGCGTGACGAACGACGTCGTCTACGCCCTCAAGAGCGTCACGGTGACAAATCCGAATGCTTTAAGCGCGAATGCCGGACCGGATCGCAGCATCATCGTCGGCGGTTCCGCCACGATCGGCGGCAGTCCCTCGGCGATTGGCGGCATTCCGCCTTTAACTTATGAGTGGTCGCCCACCACGGGCTTGAGTGATCCGAATGCGGCGAATCCTCTTGCGCAGCCAATCACCAGCACGACCTACACGCTCACCGTTTTGGATGGATTTGGCGGCGTTGCCACCGATCAAGTGGACGTGAACGTAACGGTGTTGCAAGTGAAACCGTTCGTGTTACTCGGAAACAAGATTACACTCGCGCGCACCAAGCAACACACGCCTGCCGGTGACATGCATTCCAACGGCACGTTGACGGTTTCAAAAGGCGATCCCAGCACGTACAATTCCAATCTCACCGCGGTGAGCAAGATCACCATCAACAAAGACAACACCATTAACGGCAATGTGAAAGCGCCGAGCATCAGCAATTCCGGCAAGATCAACGGCACCAAGACGATTGGGCCGGTGGCGAACGAACCATTGCCGAGCTTGAGCTACAGCGCTACTGGCTCGAACAAAACCGTGCCGAGCGGAGGCTCGCTCGTGCTCGCGCCGGGTTCGTACGGCATTGTCACCGTGAATAGCAGCGGTACCCTCAAACTCTCCAGCGGCGAATATTTTATGACCGAGTTGCGTTCTGCAAGCTCGAACACCGTGATCGAGATCACGATTACGGGCGGCAATCCGGCCACGATCAACGTCGTGAGCAATTTTCAACTTGGCAAAGAAGGCGAGATTCGCTTGTTGCCCAACGGCGAGGCGGACAGCAAGCTCTTGACGTTCAACACGAAGCAAACTAGCGGCGTGAGTATCGGCAAAGAGGCCTATTTCTTGGGTAATTTCAACGCGCCGAACGCGGTCGTGACGTTGGTGAAGAACAGCCAATTGCGCGGCACGATCTGCGCGAAAGAAATTCTCGTCGAACGCGATTGCTTGTTCCTGCACCACGACTCGCCGGGCACCTTGCCGGGGCCGGGTAACCTGCCGAAAACGCCGGGCGAGGTTTATGAAGTGGATGATGAAAATGCGCCGGTGGCCAGTTATGAATTGGCGCAGAATTACCCCAACCCGTTCAACCCCGAAACCGCGATCCGCTTTGCGCTGCCGGAAGCGAGCAACGTGACAGTGAAGCTGTATTCGCTCTCCGGTCAAATGGTGAGAGAGCTGGTTAACGGCAGCTTTGGCATCGGCCGCCACCAAGTGATTTGGGACGGTCGCGATGCCTCCGGAGCCGCGGTTGCCGGCGGCATTTACTTCTATCGGCTTATCGTCCACGGCGCGAACGGCGACGTGGCGTTTACGCAGACGCGCAAAATGACGTTTGTGAAGTGAGAGGTAAAACGTAAGGCATAAAACGTAATCGCTGAAGTTGCGTCTTACGGTTTACAGGTTAAGAGTTGGCTGGCAGCCGGACTTTCGTAAATCCCCCTGCTCACAGCAGAGATGATGACGGGAGTCCGGCTGTATCTTGACATGTGCTTTACCGACCTCTTGGTTGGAATTTGGTGGACGTACGTGGGAGGTTTTCTTATAATTGCCTGCTATGCGGAACCTCGTGGCCATTGCGCTTTTATTTTTCATGCTGTTGCAGGCAGCAGGCTATATTGTTGTCTTTGAAATCCAAAAGCATGGCATTCGCCGGGAAATCAAGCAGCAAATAAAAGCCGGCGTGCCGCAGGCGGAGCTAGTTCTGTTCAAAATTTGTGAGGAGAAGCCCGACCCTGCGTTTCAGCGCGTTGACGAACACGAATTCCGATATGATGGCAAGATGTATGACATCGTTCGCCAGGAAAGTCATGGCGACACAACCTGGTATTACTGTCTTGCTGATGAAAAGGAAACGCAACTGTTTGCCCATCTCGAGGAATTGGTCAAACGCGGCATGAGCCAAAATCCGGAACAGCAGCAACGTCTTGAAAAGCTTTTGAATATATGTGGCCTGCTTTTCTTTAGCTCCGGAGATGAGGCCGCTTGCCGTGAGGCAATCGCAGAAATGACATTGAGCAATGATTGTTTCGAATTAAAAAACTGGATTACCTCTCCGCCCACCCCCCCGCCTGAAGCATAAGATCCCGTAAAAATTTTTTGCCGTACATGGTTTGCCATGACCCGCCTTTGCACGGTTATTGGCATTGCATTATTGGCCTGCGCTGCCTGTGCGTGAGCCCTCATGATTTTTATGCGGTCGTATGAACTTTAAGCGAGGAGATAACACGATGTGTATCGCCAAACGTGGTTGGAAAAATTTTGTGCTCGCGATTGTCAGCGGCGCGGCCGTCACACTTGCCGCGCAAAGCGAGCAGACTAACACGAATGCGGCCGACAGCACGGTTTACGAATTCGAGCAAGTTACCGTGACTGCCCTGCGCTATCCGGAGCAGGCGATTAATGTTCCGCTTGCCATCAGCGTGCTCGGCCCGGAGCGGCTGCAAAACACGCGCGGCTATGGCCTGGAAGAGGCGCTGAAATTCGTTCCTGGTGTGCTGACGCAATCGCGCGCCGGCAAGCAGGATGTTCGCATCACCATTCGCGGCTTTGGCGCGCGCGGCGCCGGTGATCGTTCCAACGCCGGCACCTCTCGCGGTATTCGCATTTTGCTCGACGGTTCGCCGCAAACGGAGCCGGACGGCAGAACGGCATTTGACTTGATTGATTTGAGCCTGGCGAAACGCATTGAAGTGATTCGTTCGAATGCCTCGGCAGTTTGGGGCAATGCCTCGGGCGGCGTGATCAATATTATTTCTGCGCCCACGTTCGAGGCGGCTTTTGTTTCGCCGCAGGTGTTGAGCGGCAGTTTCGGCTTGCAGAAATATACGTTGCAAACCGGTGTGAGGTTAGGCGAGGCGAGACTGGCGCTGGCGTTGAGTAACACCTCGTTTGACGGCTGGCGGCAAAACTCGGCAAGCGAGCGAACGCTGATGAATATCAGCTTGTTGTCCCATCCCGGCGAACACACGAAATTCGGCGTGTATCTCGTCGGCGCAAAAAACAAATTCCTTATTCCCGGCCCGCTGTCACAGGCGCAGTTTGAGACCGGGCCGCAGCAGGCAAATGCCACATACCTGCAGCGCAGTGAACGGCGCTACAATCGCTTGGGGCGCATCTCGGCGGCCTTGAATCACGATCTCAACGACACGCATGGCTTTTCTGCCCTGGCTTTTGTCGAGCCAAAATATTTGCAGCGTTCCGAGCGCGGCACGTTCCGTGATTTCAACCGCTACCACGTCGGCGGCAACATGGCATATCGTTTTCACCAAAACCTTTCTGCCGCGGTGCAGAGCACGCTTCAATTCGGTGTGGATGAAGCTTATCAAGATGGCGCGATTTTGTTTTATAACCTTTCGTCCACCAACGAACGCGGCGAGGTGTTGCAACAAAACAAACGAGAAGGCGCAAATACCTTTGGCATGTTTGTGCAGGAGGAGTTGAGCTTCGGCAAACGTGTGAGTTTACTGCTAGGCACACGCTACAGCGACGTGAGGTATCACACGCAAGATTTCATCAACACCGCGTTGAATTCCGAAAAATCGTTTGCGCGCTGGACGCCGAAATTTGGCCTCAACTATCGCCCCTCGCCGGCGCATAGTTTTTATGCGAATGTGGGCGGCGGCATCGAAGTGCCGGCCGGCAACGAAACCGATCCCGCCTCGACTTTTGGACAGGATAAAGTATATGCGATCAATCCCCTGCTCGATCCCATCCAATCGTCCACGTTGGAAATCGGCGCCAAACAAGTCATCGTCCCTGCCGGCGCGGCAGTGCTGCGTTCGCTGTCGTATGAGGTGGCCGCGTATCGCATTAATATCAAGAACGATATCATTCCGTATCGCGGCGGCAGATTTTATTTTACTGCCGGGCAAACGCAGCGTCGCGGCCTGGAAGTTGGCGCCAAAACGGAATTCGCTTTCGGCGTTGCCCTGCAGGCGGCGTTTTCGTATGCCAGCAGCAAATATGTTGAGTACAAAGTTGATTCGGTGCACTACGGCAGCGCCGGAAAATTTGCCGACTACAACAACAACAAAGTTGCGGGCATGCCGGAAGTTTTCTACAATCTCGCCCTCCGTTTCGAACCGCCCAAACTGGCGAGTCTGTATGCCGAAATCAATCTGCAAGGCATTGGCGAATATTTTGTCGATGATGCCAATCGCATCAACGTGCCGTCGTACAATGTCATTAATCTCACAGTGGGATTGCGCCAACCGTTGCAACTCACGGAGGGGCTGAGCGTGCACGCCTTTTTCGGCGTCAATAATTTGAATGACAAAAAATATGCGGCCTCCGCATTCGTCAATCCAGATATGGTGAACGGTGTGCCAATCTTTTTGGAGCCCGGACTGCCGCGCAATTACGTCATTGGCGTGTCTTTTACTGGGGGCAAGCCAAGAATATAAGCGGAAGTCGTATCTGATCAGCCGTTCGGTATGCCCGATAACTTATCCATCAGCCGGGTTAAGCGCTGGAGCCGGACTTCATTTTCTCGTGCCTCATACATATGCAACACGGGCATGGCTTGATAGCATTTCAACGCCAAGGCGGTTCCTTTCGGACGGAGTCGCCTTTTTTATTGCCGGGCAAAAAATGCTTGCTTTTCAACACGGATTGAAACTTCTTGAGGCTGTGACCTTTCCTTGATGCGGCCTGACAATGCTCGGCTTGCATTGCAACCGGACGTTTTTATAAGACCCGAGGGTTAGCTCAAGTATTAATTTTTCAATGAGGAGGTGGATCATGGACTCGAATCGAACAACCCGAACGTTTCTAAAATTCAACCTAATGGCGCTGTCTATGTTGTTTTTCCTCTCGACAAATTTCGCGTTGGCCCAGCTTGCCCCGCCGGTTGCGGGAAAAAGGCCGAAAAGCGATACGATTCACGGCGACCTGCGCGTTGATGATTATTTTTGGCTGCGCGAGAAAACCAATCCCGAAGTGAAGAAGTATCTCAACGCGGAAAACGCCTATGCTGAACAACTGCTTGCTCCCACCAAAGATCTGCAGGAGAAGCTTTATCAGGAAATGCTCGGCCGCATCAAGGAAACCGATCTTTCCGTGCCTTATCGCCAGGGCGATTACTTTTATTACTCGCGCACCGAGCAGGGCAAACAGTATTCGATCTACTGTCGCAAGAAAGGCGCGCTCGACGCGCCCGAAGAAATCACGCTCGATCTCAACCAGCTTGCGATTGGCAAAAGTTTCATGGGACTCGGCGCTTATGCGGTGAGTGATGACGGCAATTTGCTGGCGTTTTCAACCGATTCCACCGGCTTTCGCATTTACAATTTGCAAATCAAAAATCTCGCGACCGGCGAGCTGTTGCCCGATCATGCCAAAGATGTTGGCTCGGTATTTTGGGCGGCGGATAACAAAACATTGTTTTATGTCACCAAAGATGCCGCCAAGCGGCCCTACCGGCTGTATCGCCATGTTCTCGGCTCGGAGCAATATGATTTGTTATATGAAGAAAAAGACGAGCGCTTCAATTTATTCGGTCGCCGCACGCGCAGCGGAAAATATTTGATTCTTTATTCCGGCAGCTTGACGACCACGGAAGCGCGTTTCATTTCCGCCGACGCGCCTGCAAGTGAATGGCAAATCCTGCTGCCGCGCCAGCAGGATCGTGAATTCGAAGTCGATCATCACAACGAGTTTTTTTATATTCGCGTAAACGACACGGGCCGCAACTTCCGCCTGGTGACGGCACCGGTGCATGATCCGGATGAAAAGAATTGGAAGGAAATCATCCCGCACCGGCCCGAAACGATGTTGGAAGGCATTGATTGCTTCGCCAACTTTTACGCCCTTTATGAACGCCAAAACGGCTTGCCGCAAATCCGTCTCACGGATCTGAAAAGCGGTGAGAGCCATTATCTCGCCTTTCCGGAGCCGGCCTACAGCGTGTTTCCGTCGACGAACCGTGAATGGGACACGAATCTGCTGCGTTACAGTTATCAATCCCTGCTCACGCCCAGCTCAGTATTCGATTATGATGTCACGGCGCGCCAAAGCACGCTGCTGAAGGAGACCGAAGTATTGGGCGGCTATGATAAAAATGAATATGCTTCGGAACGGCTCTATGCCACGGCCAAAGACGGCGCGCGCATTCCGATTTCCATTGTTTATAAAAAAAGCCTTCAGAAGGACGGCCGCAGCCCGATGCTGCTCAACGGTTACGGTTCCTACGGTTTTGCGCTGCCGGTAAGCTTCAATTCGAACCGGTTGAGTTTGCTGGATCGCGGCTTTGCCGTGGCCATTGCGCATATTCGCGGCGGCGGCGAGATGGGCAAGGCCTGGCACGATCAAGGTCGCATGCTGAACAAGATGAACACGTTCACGGATTTCATCGCGAGCGCGGAATATTTGATTGCTGAGAAATTTACTTCGAAAGACCGCCTGATCATCGAAGGCGGCAGTGCCGGCGGTTTGCTGATGGGCGCGGTGACGAATTTGCGGCCCGATCTTTTCAAAGCCGTGGTCTCGCATGTGCCGTTTGTCGATGTCATCAACACCATGCTCGATGAATCGCTGCCGCTCACCGTCGGTGAATTCGAAGAATGGGGCAATCCTAAAAAGAAAGAGGAGTATGAGTACATCAAACAATATTGCCCCTACACGAATCTAGCCAAAAAGAGTTATCCAGCGATGCTGGTGAAAACTTCGTTCAATGACAGTCAAGTGATGTATTGGGAGCCGGCAAAATATGTCGCAAAAATACGCAGCTTGAAAACCGACAAAAATCCACTGGCGTTCGTGACCAACATGGGCGCGGGCCACGGCGGCGCTTCGGGACGTTACGATCGCCTGCGCGAGATTGCGCTCGATTATGCCTTTATGTTGATGCAAGTGGGCTTGGCCGGCGAGACTGAAGCCCTGCCGTAATTTTGATTGCTGGAAAGTGAAGCGAGATGGCTGGAGGCAGCCCCTATCGCATACAGCATTACGCCGAGTCGCGAAATGATGTCACCACTTCGTGGTTTCATGAAGAAAAAACGCCAAATGACTATAATCATGCCATCCCTTCGGGATTTTCCGAACCGAGAATCCCGAAGGAATGACATGATTATAGAAAGATAGCCAAAAAGAAAAGGGTAAAACCCGAAGGGTGGCATATTTACTGCACCAAATTTGGGGAATTGCACCCGGTTGATTTATTTTTCATGGGATAGGATTAACAATGCCATCCGATGGTCGCGCATTGGCACTGTGATGCAATAAAAGTGAAAGCCATATGATCTCAAGAAGAATTAAACAGTTTCTTTCCTTGCACATTTTTTCGCTTCTGGTTTGCCTGCCTAATCCGAAAGCCGCCGCGCAGGCGCAAGTTCATATTCCGGAGTGGTCCAAGGGCGCGGTGTGGTATCAAATTTTTCCCGAGCGCTTTCGCAATGGCGATACACACAATGACCCCATCGCCTCGCGCACACTCGGCCACAATCACGCCGAAGAATGGCAGGTTTCGCCGTGGACGTCGAATTGGTATAAACTGCAACCGTGGGAACGCAAACACAGCGACGACTTTTATGCTGAAAACGTGTTCAATCGTATGTACGGCGGCGATCTTCTCGGTGTGATCGATAAACTCGACTATCTCGCGGATCTGGGCGTCACCGCGCTTTATTTCACGCCGATATTCGAATCGCCTTCGAGCCATAAATACGATGCCAGCACCTGGCATCACATCGAGGCGGATTTCGGCGGCAACCGCGATGCTGATCTTGAGCTGATGCACAAGGAGAAAAAAGATACCACGGCATGGGCGTGGTCGAGCGCCGACAGCGTGTTTCTCAAGTTGATCAAAGCTGCGCATGCGCGCGGCATGCGCGTGGTGATCGACGGCGCTTTTAATCATGTTGGCCGTGAATTTTGGGCTTTCCAAGACGTACTCGCGCAGCAACAGAAATCGCGTTATGCCGATTGGTTTGATATCAAGCAATGGGATGATCCGGCTACGCCTATAAACGAGATGAAGTATCAGGGCTGGTGGAATGTGTGGACCTTGCCCGAATTTCGCGAAGATGAAAATGGTTTGCCGGCCGGTCCCAGGGCCTATGCCTGGGCGATCACCAAACGCTGGATGGATCCCAACGGCGACGGCAATCCGGAGGACGGTGTTGATGGCTGGCGCCTGGATGCCACCAAGGATGTGGCGCCGAAATTCTGGCATGACTGGTGCGCCTATGCCCGCCGCCTAAACCCGGAGGTTTATCTTTCCGCCGAGATTTGGAGTGAAGCGCCGGAATGGATCAGCAATGAAATGTTCAACTCGATTATGAACTATCCGTTTGCGTATGCGACGATGAAATTCTTCATCAACCAAAAACGCGCCACGCTTTTGCCGGGAGAGTTTCAAGCAGAATTGCTGCGCTTGCTGAAGTTTTA
>SZPB01000172.1 GCA_030263535.1 Cytophagia bacterium CHB2 | reverse complement strand
AGAATTATGCCAAAGCATAGAATCGCATCTTGACCCTATAAATATTAGTCAAAATCGTAGTTGCTTTGGTGGCTTTCTAGTTTTAACCGGACAGCAGTGACTTTGCAAAAAAATTTCCAACTGATTGAAAAACCCACCTGATAAAGCCTCCCACATCATTTGGGTTCTCTTATCTGCTGGAGCTTTTCTTTTTGGTTGCGGCTTGTCCGCGTGGGCAAGCTTTTTTAAAGGGCGAGCTTAAGCTTCCAAACTCCATCCCGGACGATATTCCTTGGTCAAATATTGATCGGCATCCGGCAAATTGGGAAACCCCATTTTTTCGCCATCATAACGCAGAATCGTATTTTTAGGCGCCATGCGAATGGCAATGTTGCCGAGCAGCATGGTTTCCGTCAATTTTGCGGCGTACTCGAAATTCGACGTGGTTTGCGCGCCGTTACCGCTTTTGATGGCGGCGATCCATTCCTCGTGAATGCCGGGCGAGCGCGCAATCGTCTTCGGCGGAAATTTGAAAGCCTTCATTTTCGCCTCGGGAATCAGGCGCGGACTCTTGCCGTAGCAGCCGTGCATGAGTTTGCCTTTCGTGCCGACGTACAACACGCCGCCGTCCCGGTCGCCCATGATGCGGCCCTCTTCAAGCTCTTCGGGACGTTTCGGCATAATACCGCCATCGTACCAGGTGAGATCCACCGCCGGCATTTTGCCGCGCGCCGCAAAATGATAGCGCACGGTTGAAGCCACGGGAAAACTTTCGCCGTTGAATTGAGTCGAGCTGGCCTGTACGGTTTCGGGATAGCCGAGATTCAAAGCCCAATAGGGATGGTCGAAAATATGCGCGCCCATGTCGCCCAACGCGCCGGTGCCGAAGTCACACCAGCCGCGCCAGACAAAATGTGACAAGGCGGGATGATACGGCCGGAACGGCGCCGGGCCGATCCACAAATCCCAAGCCAGCGTTGAGGGCACCGAGGGAATCTCGATCGGGCGCTTGACGCCTTGCGGCCAAACCGGGCGATTCGTCCAGCAATGCACCTCGGTAACGTCGCCGATGGCGCCTGCGGCAATCCATTCATTGATCAAACGCGCTTCTTCGCTGGCATGGCCTTGATTGCCCATTTGCGTGACGAGTTTCATTTCTTTTGCGGTTTTCGCCAGCAGACGCGCTTCGTGAATGGTGTGCGTCAACGGTTTTTGCACGAACACATGTTTGCCCGCCCGCATGGCAGCCAGCGCGATCACGGCATGAGTATGATCAGGCGTGCTGACGGTAACGGCGTCGATGCCCGGTTCGGTTTTGAGCATGACGCGAAAATCGCGATAGCGCGTGGCGCGGCCCAGCATCTCGGCGTAAGCTGCATTGCCGGTATCGGCATGCGCGTTCTTGATGGTTTCCACGATATGTTCGTCATCAACATCACAGAGTGCGACGATGTTTTCCGTGCCGCAGCTTGCGATGTCGCTGCGGCCCTTGCCGCCCACGCCGACGCAGGCAATGTTGAGCTTGTCGCTGGGCGCGACGTAACCCGGTCCGCCCAACACGTGACGCGGCACAATGGTGAAAGCGGCAGCCGCGAGCGCCGAGGTTCCCAGAAATTCGCGGCGTGAGAGCGTTGTTTTTTGAGAGGGAGATTTTTCAGGTTGATCTTGCATGACAGGTTGCCTCCTCGGTTTGAGTCATTCGAAATTCAGTCTATTGAAAGTGAATTTTTGATTTTAAGGCAAATATGTTGGGCACGGATTCAACAGATCACGCAGATAAAGATCTGAGTGAATCTGCTTTGATTTGCGTCCGAAAATTTTGATTCCGATTCGGGTTAGAGAGCTATGCCAGGTTTCAGGCAAGCTGAAATCTGAAGCTCCTCGGGCGGCGCTGGGAAGAAGCCTTATGCGCAAACGGTATTCGAAAAAATTCAAGACGGCCTGGGTGAAAACATAATAATTGCCATGCCGATCAACGCAACAACAGAACCGACAATATCCCACGTCGTCGGTTTTATGCCATTAACAACCCACAACCAGGCGATTGCTGCTGAAATATACACACCGCCATAAGCTGCATATACCCTGCCTGCGGCTGTCGGGTGAAGCGAAAGCAGCCACGCAAACAAAGCCAAGCTGACAGCCGCCGGCGCCAACAACCAAACCGACTTGCCTTCACGCAGCCAAAGATAGGGAAGATAACACCCAATAATCTCCGCGATGGCGGTAAGAATGAATAGGCCTATAGTTTTTATCTCAAACATACATTTCACCAATTGGCAGGATCAGAAATTCCGCTTCATTCTGTTTGCGTATAACGCGCCTTCAGCCAGCCGCGTTGCTTGCTGCTTTTTACTACCGCATGAATGAAATGCACACCGCGCGCGCCGTCTTGGACGGTGGGGAAATCGGTATCGAACTCGCCCGGCTTCTCGCCCGCAATTTTCGCGGCAATCGTGCGGCCCGCGTTGCGATAAATGTTGGCAAACGCCTCAATGAAGGCTTCCGGATGCCCGAACGGCAGGCGGGAGTTGTGCACCGCAATCGGCGCGAGATAGCTGTTGCCATGCTTATAGATTTGCTCCGGCTTGTCTCCAAAGCGAACGTGCAGGTAGTTGGGATCTTCCTGGCGCCATTCCAAAGCTGCCTGCGTGCCGTACACGCGAATGCGCAACCCGTTTTCTTCGCCGATTGAGATTTGTGACGCGTACATGATGCCGCGTGCGCCGCCTTCGTAATGCACCAGAGTGTTGGCGTCATCGTCAAGTTTACGGCCGGGCACGAACGTGGTCAAATCCGCGCAGATTTCTTCGATCTCCAATCCGGTGATGTAATGCGCAAGATTTTCCGCATGCGAGCCGATGTCGCCAAAGCAGCCGGCCACGCCGGCTTGCGCAGGATCCGTGCGCCACACCGCTTGTTTTGCGCCCTCGTTTTCAAGAAAAGTCGAGAGCCAGCCTTGCGGATACTCGACAACGATTTTGCGAATGGTTCCCAGCGCGCCTTGTTGTACCAGCGTGCGCGCTTGCTTGACCATGGGATAGCCGGTGTAATTGTGCGTAAGCGCAAAGATGACGTTATGTTTTTTGACCAAGCGGCATAACTCCTCGGCGTCGGCCAGGGTCGTGGTCATGGGCTTGTCGCAAACCACGTGAAATCCGGCGGTGATGAAGGTTCTGGCAATTTCGAAATGATTGTGATTGGGCGTGACAATCGATACGAAATCAATGCGGTCGCCTTCGGGCAGATGGCTTTCTTTCTCTGCCATTTCCTGAAAAGAGCCGTAAACGCGATTGGGATCCAAGAAAAGTTCCGCGCCTTGCTGGCGCGATTTCTCCGGCGAGGCTGAAAATGCGCCGGCAACCAACTCCATTTCACCATCGAGCGCTGCGGCTTTACGATGCACCGCGCCGATGAAGGCGCCCGGCCCGCCGCCGACCATGCCGTAGCGCAGTTTGCGTTGAAGCGACATTGCATCTCCTCAAGTTTACAATTAGCAATTCACAATTTGCAATTGTTGCCAGCACTCAATCAATACATTCAACTCGGTCTCGAAAAACATGAATGAGTTTGTATTCCTCACTTAATTGGCAGATATCCTTCCACATTTTGGCAATCGTTTGGTAAAACTCATTCATTTTCATGTTTCCGAATTTCAGATGGATGACGCGTGGTGGGGGGTGGGCAAGAAGAGCGCGATCGGAAAAGTCCGCGTCTTTGGTTACTATGGTCAGGTTGTTGGCGCGCGCATATTCCCATATTTCCTTGTCGGTCCACTTTTCACCGAGATCGAGAACATGCGCATAGTCCTTGCCTGACCATAATGAGAAATAATATGGCAGGTGAGCATCGATGAGGTATTTCGCCATATCAGGCCGTCATTTTAACGACGTAATTGTGGCTCATCAGCATTGTTGCAAAGGCCAAGCAGGCTTTGATATCTTCGGAAGTCAATGAAGGATATTGACGCAGAATTTCCTCGTGGCTATCTCCCGCGCTGAGAAACTCCAGGATCGTCTGAACCGTGATCCGGGTTCCTCTGATCGTCGGCTTGCCGTTGCAAATCTCCGGGTTTATCGTGATTTTGCCGTCGAGAAAACTCAGAATATCGTTCTTCATGAGCTTGACCCATCAAAAGTGTGTGATCTCAGAATATTGCCCCATCTCATCAGGCGCGCTCAAATTAAACATAGATGAGTCATGATGCAAGCCCTAATTCTTCACAAGAACGTCGACGCTCACGCTTTCAGAAAATCATCACACGTTTTGTAAGCTTCAATCACCGCCAATTCGCCTTCCTTGCCCGGCCTCGAATTGCCATGCTCCATACCCAGCACGCCTGTGAAGCCTTTTTCATGAATATGCTTGAACACGTTGCGATAGTTGATCTCACCGGTGGTCGGTTCTTTGCGCCCGGGATTGTCGCCGATTTGGAAGTAGGCAATTTCATCCCACGCCAGATCCATATTCGGAATCAAATTGCCCTCGGTGATTTGTTGATGATAAATATCAAAGAGAATCTTGCACGCGGGGCTGGCCACGGCCTTGCAAATCATGTAGGCTTGTGGAATCTTCGACAAAAACATGTTGGGGTGATCGCGATAGGGATTGAGCGGCTCCAGCACCATGATCAAGCCATGCGGCTCAAAAATTTCTGCCGCGCGTCTCAGGCTTTCAATCGCATTGGCGGTTTGATAATCCATTTCCAGCTTGTGATAGAGATCGCCCATCACCACCGTCATCCATTTGGCATTGACGCGCTTGGCCACGTCGACCGAGTCGCGACAATCGCTGAGAAATTGTTCGCGCATCGCGCTGTCGCCGCTGCTGAAGCTGGGCTGGCCGAAGCCATTGCTGTTCGCCACAAACACGCCCATGGTCATGCCTTGGCGCGTGAGTTCTGCAGCAATTTTTTCCTGCACGTCTTTCGGGCGTTTGCGCATCTCATTGTCTTCGAACGCGGTGAAACCCTGATCAGCCATGAATTTTATCTGATCGATCAAATCTTCACCGGCATGATGCTTGAACATGCCGAAATGCGGGGCATATTTGTTTTTGAATTTATGTTTTGCGGACTGAGGCGGCGATCCCGCTTGTGCAAGCACAGTATTCGAAGTTGCCAGAGCCGCAACGCTCGCGGCGAAGCCGGATTTCATAAAGTCGCGTCGTTTCATTCGCATACTCCAAATTGATTAATGGGCGAACTCAGGCTTGGGCTTATAAGCTTCTGAATTTTTAGAAAGCCTCATGCCCAAGCCTGACTTCGCCGTTGATCACGTAGTCCGCACCAATTTCGTCACGCCCGGCACGGCAACCGGCGCTACCGGCATCGTTCCGAAAGCAAAACTCTTCGGCGTGATATCAAGCTCGGCATTCAAAATTTCATCCCAGGTGATCGCTTGCCCGGTGTAAGCCGCTTCGCGTCCCATGATCGCGGACAGCGTGCTCTCCGCCACTTGCCGCCCTTCGTTGAGCGGCTGGCCTTTGCGAATGCTGGCGATCAAGTCGGTATGTTCTTGCACGTAAGGATTGGGCGGCGCTTCCACGTCGAAACGCCAGGGCTTCGCGCTTTTGATCCACGCCGAAGGATCGGAGGTGCCTTTCGTGCCGATGAGATGCTCGCTCACGTTTGAAGTCGTGCCGTCGATTTGCCGGCACATGCTCATCACCCGCGCGCCGTTGGGATATTCGAACTCGATGGCGAAATGATCGAAGATGTGGCCGTATCCCGGATCGACGCGAACCTGACGGCCGCCTATGCCCATGGCCTTGACCGGATGCGCTTGCAATGCCCAATTCGCAACGTCGATGTTGTGAATGTGCTGCTCGACGATATGATCGCCGGAGAGCCAGGTAAAATAAAGCCAATTGCGCGCTTGCCATTCCATGTCGGTCCAGCCCGGCTGGCGCGGATGCATCCACAACCCGCCTTGATTCCAATAAACCTGTGCGGCCACAATCTCGCCGATGGCGCCGGCGTGAATGCGCTTCATCGCGTCGAGATAAGCAAGCTGGTGGCGGCGCTGCGTGCCCGCAACGATGCCGAGATTTTTTTGCTTGGCCAGGTCCGAAGAGGCAAACACCGAGCGCACACCCACGGGATCGACGGCCACCGGCTTTTCCATGAACACATGCTTGCCCGCTGCAATTGCGGCTTCGAGATGCATGGGACGAAAGCCGGGCGGGGTGGCAAGAATCACCATATCAATCTCGCTAGCAAGCACGTTTTTATAAGCCTCAAAGCCGGTGAAGCAATGTTCATCGTTGACTTTGTAGTGTTCGCCGAGGGCGTTGCGCAGTTGTTCTTTGCATTGGCTCACACGATCAGGAAAGAGATCGCCCAACGCCACGATATCAATGCCCGGCGAAGATTCCACACAATCTTTGGCTGCGCCGGTGCCGCGGCCGCCGCAGCCGATCAATCCGACGCGAATGGTTTCACCCGCGGCATAGCCAAAAGCAAAATTGCCTGAGGCCATCAAGCCGGCAGCAGCAGCAGCCGTGGTTTTGATGAAGTCGCGGCGCGTGAATGGAGCACCGGCGTTTTGCAGGATCGAATTGTTTGCCATTGCAATCTCCGCTGATTAGATTGTTTGAAAATATTCTTTCTCACGGCGCAACGGTGTTAATCTCAGAAGCTCTTGTCAAAATATCGTAATTCTTGACTGCCTCACAAAACGAAGTTACAGCCAACGCTTTTCAAGCCACGGATGCGCACAGATTTTCACGGATAATCAAGTTAGAAGGCGATTGAACTCACCTGCTACACCGCTTTGCATCCGTGTTCATCTGTATTAATCCGTGGCTCAATCCTTTTTTCAATCCTCCGCCAACTCAAGCTCCACGATCGTATCATACTCATCGACGACCTGTGCTGGAATGCGCAAAAGCAAACCGGTTTCATGCTCGAAGGTTTGCGCTGGGCTGCCGTCTTTTAAAAAGCGCGTGCTTTTGATCTTCTGCGGCAAACGCGGCAATGCCAGGGTTTCGTCCGGCCAATCGAGAATGTGAAGATAAATTTTGCTGCCTTTGCGCGTGGTCACGCCCCAGGGCCGCGGTGTGATCGGCCCGCCGCGTGTGGCGTAAATCGCTTCGCCGTATTTCTCCAGCCATTTTCCCATTTCCCGCAAGCGCTCGACAAACTCCGGCTGAATCTCGCCGTTCGGCATGGGACCGACATTCAACAAAAAATTGGCATTGTTGCCGGCGGCCCGCACGAGGTATTGAATCAACGCCCGTGTGCTTTTGAATTTTGTGTCGTTTTTATTGTAGCCCCAGGAGTTGTTCATCGTTTCACAGGTTTCGAGCGGCAGATTGCCGATTTCCTGTTCTTCATTAAAACCCGTGGTCTTCTGGCCGGGCAAATCTTTTTCGAACATCTGAAAATCTTCACCGGCAAACGGCGCGAGATGATGATTCGAGCCGACCAATGCTTGCGGTTGCAGATCGTGAATCAACTTGTAGGAGCGGTCCAAGCGCCAATCCGCAGTTTTCTTGTCCCACATGCCGTCGAACCAAATGCCGCCGATCTCACCGTAGTTGGTGAGCAGTTCTTTGAGCTGGCCATCCATGAAATCGAGATAGCGATACCAATCACCGCTGTCGGGGCGTCCGGAGGCCAGGCCGGTTCCGCCGCGGGGATAATAGTCCGGATGGCGCCAATCGAGCTGGGAGTGATAGAAGAAAAGCTTGACGTCCTGCTTGCGGCATTCATCGGCCAGCATTTTCAGCACGTCTTTCTTGTAAGGTGTGCGATCGGCAATATCCCAATCCGTGATTTTGGAATCGTACATCGCAAAGCCGTCGTGATGCTTGCTGGTGATGGTGATGTATTTCATGCCCGCGGCTTTGGCGAGTGCCACCCATTGCGCAGCATCGAACGCGGTGGGATTGAATTGCGGCGGCAGCTTTTCATATTGACTGACCGGAATCTTCTTGTTGTTCATCACCCATTCGCCTTCGCCCAGCACACTGTACACGCCCCAATGAATGAACAAGCCGAATTTGGCGTCTTGAAACCAGCGCCGCGAGGCGAGATTTTCGGGCGTAGGTTGGTAAGGCGTTTGCGCCCGCGCCGGCGTCATCGAAAAAAACAAAGCAAGCATAGCCGCCGCCAACAAAGGGCAACGATAACGAAAAACTCTTTTCGTTGAAATCGCGAACATAAGCCGGGCCTAAGTTTTGGTTTTGACCGTTTGCTTGTAGCATACTTGAATCAGTTTCTTGAGTGCGGGAAGGTGGATGTCGGCCAGCCGGTTGATATACAAACACGCTTTACTGGTTTTGTGTTTGCCGAGTTTTTTCAAGAGGTCGGCATTGGGCGGCGAATCCCACAGGTAGAGCGCCAGGTATTGCTTGCGGGGCGAGAAGCCAATCAGGCACATATCGCCCTCGTGGCCGCTGGCATAGGTGTAGTGATAGCTGCCGAAACCGATGATGCTGCTGCCCCACATCTTGGGCTTCATTTTGGTGGCTTCTTGCATGAGCTTGATGATGACCAGGCTGTCCCGGCGTTTCTGCTCATCCGGGATGCTGTTCAAGAAGGCTGTCACGCTGCCGTCATTTAGTTTCGTTTTAAGTTCGTACATGTTGATTTCTTCCGCCGGTTCGTCGAATAATCAAGCTGCAATTGGTGATTTCAAATCGCGAATGAACTCGAATTGATAAATTACAGCGTTATTCAAATGTGTGTGCAGGAATCGTAGCCTCGCCCTCTCGTGGCATCAATGTCAAGCTAATGAAAAAGCACCAGTCCCCAGCGGGGACAAATGTGATAGCAAAGGGCAACGCCCTGGGAAACAAGAATTCGTCCGCGTTTGTAGCCCTACGAGGGCGAAATGAAATCACGTATGCGATTTAGACCCATTCTATGTCGCGCCGTTGGCGCTCGGATTATGGATTGAATCCGATCTTGGGGCGTTGCCCCAAGCTTTCACAAGCCGCCCCTTTCGGGGCTTTCGCTTTCTTCCAAGCTCCTGAACATCTAATGAAGGATGCTTCTCGGGCCGCGTTCACGGCTCGCACACTACACGAAATCCCACAAACGTTGCATCTGAAAGCCACCATTTGCTTTTCGGCATTTGCGGATCCGTCATATTCCAAAACGGCGCCTGCTTGGCGCGCAGGCTGTAATCGAGCAAATCCGCTTTGCTTTTGAATGAGCCACCGGCAACCAGCGGCTTGCCGTCAATTCCCACCACCCATTCCGCCGCATTGCCCAGCATGTCGTGCAAGCCCCAGGCGTTTGATTGCTTCGTGGCAACCGGATGCGTCTTACCTTCAGCATTATCCCAAAACCAGGCTTGCTGTTCTAATCTATCTTTTGATAGTTTTCCGGTTGCGCCGGCGCGGCAAGCGTATTCCCATTCCGCCTCAGTTGGCAGGCGGTATTTTTTGCCGGTTTTCGCTGAAAGCCAGCGGCAATATTCCTGCGCCGCGTGAAACGTTATGCTCAACGCGGCATAGCCTTTGTGCCCAAAGCCGCGATCCGGCGCGCCGTAAGGCTTGCTCGGTTGGGCGATGGCGTCAAGTTCTCCGATTTTTGAACTCGCGTCTTTGATGGGCCGCAAAGCGTAGGCGTCGTATTCATCCCACGTCACCTCGGTTTTGCCGATCCAAATCGGTTTAATGGCGATTGCCGTGTTGCCGTTGTTGGCTTCAAGATGCGTGAGCGTAACCGCGCCAGCAGGGAGGGGGATCATTTCGAATTTCACCGCAGTGCCGGGAATGGTTTCGACAAAGGGCGACAGCGCTCCGGGTTTTGCCGGCTCTAGTTGGCTTGCTGCCGCCGGAATGTTTTGCGCGAAGAGGTTGGGCAGGAAAAGATTGAGCAAGCAGCCGGTGACGAAGCCTGCCGCATGTCCGTGTCGTAAGCTGAATCTGTAGTGATTCATCGTTGCGCGTGGGGCTGTTTGGGTGCCTGCAAAAAGCCATTCAAAATTTCAGCTTCTTCAAATGCTGATAGCTCGCGGTGATGCTTTGCAAGGCGTCCCCGGGATTGTCGTGCTCGACGAAATAATGTTTCAACCCGGCGTGTTTGCTGTGCGAAAAAATCTGCGCAAAATCAATTTTACCCGCGCCGACTTCGACCATTTTTTCATCTTCCGTCATGTCCTTTACATGGCAGAGCGGAAAGCGTCCCGGATGTTTTTCGAAATAGGCAAGTGGATCTTGCCCGCCTTTGCGAATCCAGAAAAGATCCAATTCCATTTGCACCAGTTTGGGATCGGTTTCGGCAAGCAAGAGATCGTAGGGAATTTTGCCGTCCTGCGCTTCAAATTCGAAATCATGGTTGTGGTAGGCAAACTGAAAGCCGGCCTTCTGGCAGGCCTCGCCGACTTTGTTGAACAAGGCCGCATGTTCTTTGTATTTCTCCAGCGCGCGATCAGGCGGCGCCAGCCACGGGCAAACGATATACTTGTGGCCGATGATCTTCGCCGTTTCCAGCGTCGTGTCAAGTTTATCGCGCAGAAGATCGATCCCGACATGCACCGCCGGAGCCGTCAAGCCGAGATCGTCCAGCAGTTTTTTGACGTCTTCGGGCTTATTGTCAAAATATCCGGCGAATTCCACTTCTTGGTAACCGACCGTGGCAACCTTTTTCAGCGTGCCGGCGAAATCTTGTTTCATCAAATCCCGCACCGTGTAAAGCTGCACACCGATTTTGCCCAGCGATTTTGTGCCTGCCATGGCCGCGCGTGCCTGCAAGTTGTTCATGAGGAATCCACCGAATGCCGCACTCGCGGAGGTTTTAAGAAAGTCTCTGCGATTGATCATAGCTCGCCATCCTTTTTTCATATAATCATACTCGAGTTCTCAATTGCCGGCGCAATAAATCTTTGTCGCCCACACCCAGCGGCTGCCCTTCTTTTTGATTTCCACCAGGCCGCGCGCCATCATGTCTTCGATCAAATCCATGTGCGCCGCCAAATCATTGCTCAACGGATACCATTGCTCCGTGATCAATTCGACTTTTGCAAAATGTTGGTGCGCAATTTCCAAAATTTTTGTTTCGTTGGAAAGGGTGAGAGCCGGAAAAAAGATTTGTCCCTGCGGTGTGAGATGCGCAGGCGCGTGTGATAAGATTTCTGCGATCCAGCGTGTGCCGTCTTCGCCCGCATCGCTGTGAATGTGAGGGGGATACCATTGCGAGCGCCGTGCAATCGGTTCGGCAATGCCCGCGACATCATCCACGATGAGATCGAATTTCATGCCGGCCCAGGGCTCGAACATACTGCCGCAGCGGCAATCGATGGCAAGCGCATGCTCGGCGGCATTGCGCTTGGTCAACTCCACTGCCGCCGGGCCGATGTCCGAAGCATGAATTTTAGCCTGCGGCAATACGACTTTGGCCAACGCCACGGCCACAATGCCGGAGCCGCAACCCAAATCCAGCGCCGAAGCCACATTCGGGCTTGCGGATTTACGCACGGCTGCCAGCAACAAGTTGGTTGTGCTGGTGGGATAAAAAACTTCAGGGCTGGTTTTGACCACAACGCCTTCCGTGTCGCCGAAGTTTTTGTCTTTGTATTCGAAGGTGGCGGGAGAAGGATTGTTCATTTCATATCTCAGTTTGCAAAAAAGTAGTTTGGTTTTTCACGTCAAAATTATTTAAAGCATGAGGCGCGCGAAGGGCTTTCAAACGATCGAGAACAATTTCAATTTATAATTCGTTTTCCTCACAACCTCCGAATCCTCACATTCCGATACCACACCTTGTCGCCGTGATCTTGCAGCACGATATGGCCTGTGCGATTGCGGCCGTATTGCGGCATCTCGCGAAACTTGCTGGCGGCCACCAACGCTTCCCATTCCGGGCTGCCGATTTCATATTCCACGATTTTGACGCCGTTGAGCCAATGTTCGATGTGTGTGCCTTTTGCAATGAGGCGAACACTGTTGTACTCACCAGCGGGCCGCGTCACTTCTTGCGCCGGCGCGTGCAGCGCGTAGTTGGAGCCTGCCGAAGTTTTGCGTTCGAGGCCGTCTTTGTGTTTGGCATTGTCCAGCACCTGCATTTCCGGGCCGGTTTCCCAGGCATAGTTTTTATCTTCACTCACCCAAAAGAAAATGCCGCTGTTGCCGCCTTGGGAAATTTTCCATTCGAGCTGCAATTCAAAATCACTGAACTGCTCGACGGTCATCAGATCGCCGCCCGCGCCTTTTTTGCTGAAGTGCAGTTCGCCGTTTTTGGTAATTTTCCAAGCTGCCGGTGTGCTTGCCATTTTGTAGCCGCGCCAGCCGTTAAAGGTTTTGCCATCAAACAACATTTTCCAACCGGCGTTTTGTTCTTCAAGAGAAAGGGTGGGAATCGTGCCGGCGCCACAACCGAGCAGCAGGCACGAAAGTCCAAGCAGGAGGATCTGGTGCTTCATCATACTCCCTTCAACAGGTGGGAAACGAAGATGCTGCCGCATCATTTTGAACGGGCAATAGATAATACATCATTCCTAAAAATGCAAACGAATAGTTTAAAATTTTGACAACTATTCAGTACCGCCCGGGCAGCTCGTGCTGCCAGCGAAATCAAATTTGCAAAAACAAATCTTCTAAAACGTGAGCGCCCAGGCGGTGAAAGAGCTGAATCGTTACAAATTTTGAAAAGAAGTTGAAATCTGGATCATTTTTGATTATCTTGCGCGCAACTTTTGAACGTAGCCTTGCTTGCTGAAGCGCGAGGAGGCTAACGTTTCTTCTGCGGCGATCTGTTTTCCTGCCTTGACGAAGCCGACGCGTACGCTGTTACCTTAATTTGTAGGAGTGGCTCCTTCGAAATGTCATTCACCCGAATCTTGTGAAGTATTCGGCATTATGCCTGCAACTTCACAAGCTCCCTTCTGGATGACAGTGCAAGGATGGATAGATTTTTCAAAGTAACAGTGTGCTCGTGCGCCGAGAGTTGCCCTATCGCGTGTGACAATCGCGAAAGCAGCTTGATTGTGCCAGGCCTTAGGACCTG
>SZPB01000171.1 GCA_030263535.1 Cytophagia bacterium CHB2 | reverse complement strand
AAGCAATTTGCATGACGGCGCAGGCAGAGATGAGAGAAGCGAGAGAAGCCCAATATCAAGCAAGAAATCCATTCCCCTGCCCTGCTTGTGAAGAACGGCGGACAATATGAAGTACTTTATAAAAAATCAAGAAAAATTTTTGAGGTCGAAATCAAATGCACACGGTGAAATGAAAAATCCCCTGGCCGAATTCGACCGCGGGGATTTTTTGTTGGTGCCGAAGGGGGGATTCGAACCCCCACGGGCGTACGCCCACTGCGCCCTGAACGCAGCGCGTCTACCAGTTCCACCACTTCGGCAAATGGAATTTTTAAAGCGCGGCCAATGTATTAAAGCAGGCGGCGAAAGTCAACATTTTTGTTGGTCCCGTAAGGGGTGGAATAGAATAAACGATCCATGTGATCCATCGAAATACTCCATGTGCCATATCACATCCGGACGTTTTGTAAACGTTGATTTATTCCACCCCCTAAAAACCTTGATTTTGTTGGCTGCAAATGCTATGTTGCAGCCGTTTTTTGTTCAATGTCTGTCTGAAAATGTTCCAACCTCGGCTTGGCTGAGGTTTATTCATGCTTGTAGACTCGAGAACTCCCAAGCTTCCAGCAGCGGCCAAGCCGTTGCTGGAACACTCACTCATTAGGAATGCGCCGTCGCCCGGGCAGTCTTCATCCTGAAAAGACGTTTTTAATCTCATGAAAGCAACCGAAGGCCGCAAGCTTATCGCGCAAAACCGCAAAGCACGGCATGATTACGACATTCTCGCCACCTACGAAGCCGGTATTGTGTTGCACGGCACGGAGGTAAAAAGCCTGCGTGATGGCCGCGCCAATCTCAAAGATTCTTATGCCGCAGTGCATGAGGAAGAACTTTGGCTTTATGGCGTGCATATCAGTCCGTATTCGCACGGCAATATCAACAATCACGACCCTGAGCGCGACCGCAAGCTGCTGCTGCACCGCAACGAAATCCGGCGCCTCATCGGCAAAACCAAAGAAACCGGCTTGACGCTGGTGCCGCTGCAACTGTACTTCAAAAACGGCAAAGTGAAAGTGGAGTTGGCCCTGGCAAAAGGCAAGAAGCAATATGACAAACGCCAGGCCATTGCCAAACGCGACTCCGATCGCGAGTTGGCGCGCGCGTTTCGCGCGAAACACTAATCATGCTGCGCAAACGATTAAAAACATTTAAATAGGCTGGCTATTTTATAGAACCGCTAATCTGCACGAATTGACGCTAATTCTAATAAATTTGTGTCGATTAGTGATCATGTGCGGTTTTGAATGCAGGAAAGTGATTACGGCTCCTATCCAAAAAGTTCCCACGCCGTGAAGAACCAATAACCCAGAATAAATTTATGGCAAATGCTTTCGACATTCTCAAAGAGCGCGGTTTTGTGGAGCAAGTCTCAGACGAGGAACGGCTGCGCCAAATTCTAAATGAAAAAACGATAACCTGCTACGTCGGCTACGACGCCACGGCGACCAGTCTGCACGTCGGCAATCTGCTTTCAATAATGATGCTTGGACATTTACAGCGCGCCGGGCATCGTCCCATTGCTTTGCTCGGCGGCGGCACCACCATGATCGGCGATCCCAGCGGCAAAACCGAGTTGCGCAAAATGCTCACGCGCGAGCAGATCGTGGCCAACGGCCGGAGAATTCAGCAGCAATTTGGCCGGGTGCTGGATTTCGGCCCGGGCAAGGCCATGATGGTCGATAATGCCGAATGGCTGCTGGACTTGAATTACATCGAATTCTTGCGCGAGATTGGCCGGCATTTCAGCGTCAATCGCATGCTGGCTGCCGAAGCTTACAAACAACGCCTCGAAACCGGGCTCTCGTTTTTAGAATTCAATTATCAGATTTTGCAAGCGTATGATTTTTTAATGCTTAATCGCAAACACGGCTGTGTGCTGCAAATGGGCGGAAATGATCAATGGGGAAATATTTTGGCAGGCGTTGAGCTGATTCGCCGGGTGGAGAATAAAGAAGCATTTGCGCTCACCGCGCCGTTGCTCACAACTTCCGACGGCAAGAAGATGGGAAAAACAGCCGCGGGCGCCATTTGGCTCGATGCGGAAATGCTGTCACCGTACGATTTTTATCAGTATTGGATCAATGTGGATGATCGCGATGTGGTGCGCCTGCTACAGTTGTACACCTTTTTGCCAATGGCTGAGATTGCGCGATTCAAACAAGTGCAAGGCGCGGAACTACGCGAGGTCAAGGCCTTGCTTGCATTCGAAGTGACCAAGCTCATTCATGGCGAAGAGCAGACTCAAAAAGCTAAAAATGCGGCGCAAGCATTGTTCGGTGAGGCTGGCGATGATGCCAACATCCCGAAAGTCACGCTCAAAGCAGCGATGTTTGATAACGGCCTGGGTGTAATTGACCTTTTCCATGCTGCCGGAATTGTCGAATCAAAGAGCGAGGCTCGCAGATTGATACAGCAAGGCGGCGCTTACATAAATCGGAGAAGAATTGAGACGATTGATGAGCGTGTCAATATGGCAGATTTAGATAAAGGTGAGTTGCTTATCCGTGCGGGAAAGAAGCGCTATCAAAAGGTTGTCGTTGAGTAGATATCGATTTATTTTCGTTGAGTTAATGTCAATTAAACAGTGTTGCCATTGAATTTATGATTTGCTGGCAATGCTGTTTTTTATTTTATGACATATTTTCACTTTCGATTTTCTTAACGAATTGTAACAAAAAATTTCTCTTGCATCTGCAAACTGGAATGATTATAATCTGGCCGCATTTTTAAAATAAGTAAAAAGTGTTCACCAATAATTTTGTTGAAATGAGACAAACTACAACACACAAACTCCCATGGAGTCGCTCAAGAACATGAAGATTTAATTTATATAAAACATATATTTAAAATATATTTCATGTGTCTGATCGCGCCTTTTGAGGCGCGTTTTGTTTATCAGGATGATCGATTTTCGACCTATTTTAAAGATAAGTGAATCAGACTCGAACAGACATCGTAGAGAAATTGGTGCGAACAGAACGACTTAAGATTATAAAATACAATATATTTTGTAATTGGCACGTTATCTGCTATTGACAAGTACGTTGTTTGATTGAATCGCCAAACAGTTTTAGTTAATATATGTTTAGCCGGATTTTAGGTTAAGCAAAGCTGCAACAAGAACACGACAATTGATTAAGTTGAACATACTCACGGAGGAACAGATGTCAACAGGAGAAAATCAGGGAGGAAAATACGGTAAGCGCCGCATTTCTTCTAGAATCTTCCTGTATGGTATTTTGGTCTCGATCTGCCTTGTGGCAGCAGGCGTCAGCTTCAAGTACTACACCCTCTCCCAAATGCAAACCAGCAAGATCGGTGAGTTGGAGCGCGTGCTGCACGAACTGCGCGGCTCGATGAACGTCGATACCGTGCGGCAGTACAGTATTCAGAAAGTGATTGCCATCATCGACCGTTTCAATCCCCGGATGGAATCCAGCCTGAAATACGAGATCGCCAACACCGTTTACGAGATGAGTGTGAAATATCCCAATCTCGACATCGATCTCATTTGCGCCACGATCACGCACGAAAGCGGCCGCACCTGGAATCCGGAAGTGGTTTCGCATGCCGGCGCCATGGGCTTGATGCAGGTCATGCCGACCACCGGCATGTACGTCGCCTCTTACGAAGGCCTCAACTGGACCAAGCCGGAAGACGTGCTGTTCAACCCGATATTGAACATCCGCCTCGGCTGCCGCTACTTGTCGGCGCTGATCACGGAGTACGATCTCGATGGCGGCCTGGCTGCCTACAACGGCGGCGCGAAACGCGCAGCGATGTGGATCAAGGCCAATCGTGAAGACGGTATTTTGTGGGATGAAACCCAAAAATATATTCCCTCCGTCAAAAAACTTTATTCGGAATATCGCCTGATGACCATGTAATTGATACGATATTACAAAAACCCCAATTAACGAGGATGTTGATTGGGGTTTTTTGTTACAGATGTGCTTCGATGCCGGGTTGGCATCTGAACCTCAGCTTCCCCTAAAATTAAAACTCTGCAATATGTCAATTCCAGCTTGCATTTCATTGCGAATTCACTAAAATACGGCTCGCTTCCCGCCGCCTCGAATCCCTGATTTTGTTGTCCCAAACTCGTTTTTTGCCTCAACCAAACGGTGCAAGGATTATGGTCAAAAGGACAAAGCTGTTAGTGGCTGATGACGAGAAAGTCGTCCGGCATGTCTGCCAGTTGAGCCTGGAACGCAACGACTTCGAGGTGTACACCGCAGAAAACGGCTTGCTTGCCCTGGAAACGCTGCGCGATTTTCCCGGCATTGAAATCGTGTTGACGGACTTGAAGATGCCGGCGATGGACGGCATGGAATTGTTGAAGTCGATCAAGCGGGATTATCCGCATGTGGAAGTCATCATCATGACCGGATACGCCACCATCGAAGTGGCAATCGAAGCGCTCAAACTCGGCGCATTCGATTTTTTACTCAAACCGCTCAAAGCTGATCAAATTCGCCTGGCGGTGGGCAAGTGCCGAGATAAAATTCAACTCAGTCAGGAGAATTTTCTGCTCAAGCGCGCCAACGAGAAACTGCGGGAATTGCAGGTGTTGAAGGACAAGTTTATTGCGATCACCTCGCACGAGTTGCGCACGCCGGTCAGCCATCTCAAGGGTTATTTCGCCATTCTCACCGATGCGCGCGCCAACGATTTGAGCGACGAGGAAAAGGAAGATTGCATGCGCGTGATGCAAACCGCGGTTGCTGATTTGGAGCAAATCGTGACGGACATGACGAATCTCCTTTATCTCGAGCAAAAAGTCTGGCACCTGCGGCGTGAGTTGATCGATCTCAACGCGATTATCCGGCAAGTGGTGCAGGAATTCAAGCTGGCAGCAAATGCGCGGCGCCAGCAAGTGACGTGGGAAGCCGTTTTCAGAAATTGCAATGTCTACGCCGACCGCCTGAAAGTCAAATTGATGATCGCTGAACTGCTGCAAAATGCGATAAAATTCACGCCCGACGGCGGCGCGATTGAAATCACCTTGACGCACGATCACGAGTATTGGGTCATTGCGGTGAAAGACAGCGGGGTCGGCATTGAAACCGAAGAATTGGGAAAGATTTTCGAAAAATTTTATGAAGTGCAGAACTCGGATTTACACAGCTCGAGCGCAACGGGTTTTTTAGGCGGGGGTTTAGGCATCGGGCTGTCGCTGGCGCGCGCCATTGCCGAAGCACACGGCGGCGGCATCAAGGTTGCCAGTGCGCCGCAACAAGGCTCCACGTTTCAGGTGTTGCTGCCCATGAGCCGCGTGAATTCCCAGCCGAATATAGCCGAGCCGAATTTCTTGCCGTTCACTGCGACGCTGGCGGAAACATATGAGGCATAAGGGCTGGCGCAATAATCCGTCAATAAACAAAAAAACGCCTGACAATATTCGTCAGGCGTTTTTGTTTAGATTCGTGTTTTTTGAGTTAACGGCGATGGCCGCAAGCGAATTAATTAACTCGCCTCGACGATTACCGCAGCGCCTTGCCCGCCGCCGATGCAGGCCGTTGCCAAACCATATTTCTGCTTGCGCCGGCGCAACTCGTGCAGTAACGTCAACGTTAAGCGCGTGCCGCTGGCCGCCAGCGGATGCCCGATTGCAATCGCGCCGCCGTTGACATTCGTGATGTCGCGCGGCAAGCCCAACTCTTTTTCCACTGCCAAATATTGCGGAGCAAAGGCTTCATTCACTTCCACTAAATTCATCTGCTCGAGTTTCATGCCGGCACGATGCAAGGCATTGCGGCTCGCCGGCGCCGGGCCGATGCCCATGATGCTCGGCTCCACGCCGGCAAAGCCCCAATTCACCAAACGCCCGATCGCTTGTAAGCCGCGTTTTTCTGCGGCTGCGGCAGTCATCATGACCATCGCGGCAGCGCCATCAACAATGCCGCTGGCGTTGCCGGCGGTAATCGTGCCGTCCTTCTTGAAATAAGGCGCAAGCTTCGCCAGCGTTTCCAGCGTTGTCTCCGGGCGCGGGTGTTCGTCGCGGCTGAATATTGTGATGCTGCCTTTCTTGCCCGGCAACTCCACCGGCACAACTTCGTCCGCAAATTTTCCGCTTTCCCATGCCGCTGCTGTAAGTTGCTGGCTGCGCAAAGCAAACTCGTCGCAAGCGCGTCGCGTAATGCCATATTGATCTGCAAGATTCTCACCGGTCTGCGCCATGGTGAAGCCACACTGGGCGTCGAGCAGCGATTCCCATAGATAATCTTCCAACTTGCCGGCATTCAAGCGCAATCCCCAGCGCGCCCCGCGAATGACGTGCGGCGCCTGGCTCATGCTCTCCGCGCCTCCCACTAAAACCACTTCAGCCTCGCCGAGCATCAACATGCGCGCGCCCTGCACAATTGCTTCAAAGCCTGAGCCGCACAAGCGGTTGACGGTGAGCGCCGGCGTTTCTATGCGGCAGCCGGATTGCAAACCAATGTGCCGCGCAATATAGATCGCGTCCTGGGATGTTTGCATGACATTCCCAAAAATCACATGCTCGACCTCTGCAGCAGCAACGCCCGCCCGGGCCAGCGCCGCTTTCGCGGCGATAACACCGAGTTGAGTGGCGGTTAAGTCTTTAAGCATTCCGCCGAATGCGCCGAACGGCGTGCGTACGCCGCTGAGAAAAACAATCTCCCGTGTAATCATGAAGGCCTCGTGATCGTTGAAAAGGTTTTGTTTGCGGCGAGCAATTTTACAACTCGGGCAAAATAGCAAAAAAGGAGTTGGTTGTAAAGCAAAACATTGTCGTGGAGAGTTGGCAGCGCTGTCTCAGGTTGGTGTGACGCAACAGAGCGTGTTTATGGGGCTATAAGCTAGGGGAACGTTTGTTTGCCTCGTTTTTCGCCGCGTCATGCGCATATAAATTTTCTTTGACATTCGCTTTCGTTCTGGTTATCTTTTGAACCGATTTACAGGAATTTATGGAGAAATGATGCCGCTAAAGCCTGTTGCTATCGTTCCGCAAGATTTAGTGTTGGTTCACATCGAACATAAGCCCGCATTTTTTGCGCGCGTGGAAGACATTAACCCAGACCTCAAGCGCAACTGGTGGCAGGTGACGTTGTTTGTTCTGGCATTGCCCATGAAGATTGTTACATGGACGATCGACGATGACCAGATACGGGGGGCGGAGTTTACCATGGGTGGAACGCCTGTGCGTATCGAAAAAGTGACGCCGCCAAGCCGGGCCTCCGAGGAAATGGAGCCGGTTGCAACTGAAACCTCAACAGCGAGCGTTCATCCGATCGAGCAGAAACAGGCGCGCATTCTGGCATTCAAAAAAGTTGTCGAGTAGCTCCGTTGTTGTAGCATCAGGGAATTGATCATGAATTCCTTACGGTCGAGGAGGGAAAGATGAGAGCTTCCGGTGTTGCCTTGGCGACGCTGGTGACATTGACTTCGGCGGCGCTGGTTTACCATCGCGCCAACACCGCGGTGGCAACGCAGTGGGTAAGTTATGAAAGCGGCGCTGATACGGTGCATGCCGTGGTCGCTTTGCCGGAAGGCAAAGGCCCGTTTCCAGCAATCATTTTGGTTCATGAATGGTGGGGTTTGAATGATTGGGTGCAGGCCAATGCCAAGAAACTGGCACAGCAAGGCTATTTGACGCTTTCCATCGATCTTTATCGCGGCGCCGTTGCCGACAATCAGGCCACGGCGCACGAGCTAAGTCGAGGCTTGCCTGACGATCGCGCCGTTCGCGATCTCAAGGCAGCATTTGCCTATCTCCGCACCCGGCCGGACGTCGAACGGACTCGCATTGCCAGCCTGGGCTGGTGTATGGGCGGCAGTTACTCCCTCCAGGCAGCGGCGCATATTCCCGACCTCGCTGCGTGCGTGGTCAACTACGGGCGATTGATCACCGACGAACAACTTCTTGGTCAAATTAATGCTCCGGTTCTCGGCATTTTCGGGGGCAAGGATAAAGGCATTCCCGTGAAAACCGTGCGCGCGTTTGAGAAGCAATGCAAACAGCTCGAAAAGGAGGTCACCATTCATGTTTACGCCAAATCCGGCCATGCCTTTATGAACGAAAACAACAAAGACGGCTACAATCCCGATGATGCCGCCGATGCTTGGGATAAAACCACGGCTTTTTTGGCGGAACATTTGAAAAAGTAAGGCATGAAATAGCAGCAAACAATCTTGATACGATGTGACAGACTGGAGAAGCGGCTGATCCACCCGCGTACAATGCCATTACTTTATAAACGCATATATTGTGGGTTGTGATTTTGCCGGATGAAATTTCCAGTGACGCAGCCAGAATCCGAAAAAAGTTGAACATTATGATACCAACACCTGTGCAACATAAATTGCCCCACCCGAAATGAGATCATACCCGAGCTAGGCTCAGACGCGTTCATCTCACAATTCTAAAACTCGACAGTTTAGCAGGGCTGCAGGAGAGGTATTTCAAGGCCGGAATCAGGGCTTTGAGGGTAGGCGGTTTTTTGTTGTTACCGGCGATTAGCACAAGGAGGAAAACTTGAAAATCGGAATTCCCAAAGAAACCTGGGAAGGCGAAACACGCGTGGCGTTGATTCCAGCTTTGGTCGGTATGCTCAAAAAAAAGCAGCACGAGATTCTGGTCGAAACCGGCGCGGGCGTTGCCGCCTCTTTTTCAGATGAACAGTATCAATCTGCCGGCGCGACGATCGTGCGTGACGCGGCAGAGTTGTATCGTGCGAGCGACATCATTTTCAAAGTTCAACCGCCGCAAAAGCATGCTGCCAGCGGCAAACACGAAGTGGAGTTGATGCGCAGCGGCGCGGCATTTATCGGCTTCCTGGATCCGTCAAATCAACGCGAAACCATTTCGTTGCTCGCGAAGCAAGGCATTACCAGTTTCGCGATGGAGTATATTCCGCGCATCACGCGCGCGCAGAGCATGGATGCGCTCAGCTCGATGGCCACCGTCGCGGGTTACAAAGCCGTGCTCATCGCGGCGCAGCAACTCGGCAAATTCTTCCCGCTCTTAATGACAGCCGCAGGCACCATTCCGCCGGCGACGGTGTTGATTCTCGGCGCGGGAGTCGCGGGGTTGCAGGCGATTGCCACCGCCAAACGTCTGGGCGCGAAAGTCGAGGCCTTCGATCCGCGCCTGGCTGTGAAAGAACAAGTCATGAGCCTCGGCGCGCAATTCGTTGAAATGGAAATGCCCAAAGATGCGGAAACGGCCGGCGGTTATGCCAAGGAACAATCGGAAGAATTTCTGCGCAAAGAACGCGAGGCCATTGCCGCGCGCCTGCCGAAGGTCGATGTTGTGATCACCACCGCGCAAGTATTCGGCAAACGCTCGCCGCTGCTGATTACCACGGAAATGGTGCAGATGATGCGCGCCGGCAGCGTGATTGTCGATTTGGCTGCGGCACAAGGCGGCAATTGCGAGTTGACGCAACCGAACAAGATGATCGAGAAGCACGGCGTCACGATTTACGGCGCGGTCAATCTCGTCGCCACTGTGCCCGTGCACGCCAGTCAAATGTACGCAAAGAATGTCACGAATTTGTTTTTACATCTTTATCAAGCCGCTGACAGCAAACTCAATTTTCAAGACGAGATTACCAAAGGCGCCTGCCTCACGCATGACGGTGAGATCGTCAACAGCATGGTGAAGCAAGCCATGCAAACCGAAGGAAGCAAACCATGACTGAGACTCTGATCGTTTCAATTTATGTTTTCGTGCTTGCCACGTTCATTGGCGTCGAGATCATCAGTAAGGTGCCGCCACTGCTGCACACGCCGTTGATGTCCGGCTCGAACGCGATTTCAGGCATTACACTGGTCGGGTCGTTAATCGCTGCCGGAGAAGGCCACGCCGGGTTGAGCGTTTATCTCGGCATGTTTGCCGTCATCATGGCAACGATTAATGTGGTTGGCGGATTTCTCGTCACCGACCGCATGCTTAAAATGTTCAAAAAAGATCAGATCAAGCGTGCGGATTAGATGCCGGCATCAGATTTCAGATTACCAAAATCCGAAACCTGGCATGAGACGGTTTTGTAAAGTATTGCCACGTTGACAAGGGCTTTTTGTATAACAGTCATTTCGCTTGATCCGGTTTCGCCCTGCCGGAATGGAATTCGTCGAAGGTTGGGCGAATCCCGGGGCAAAAGGTTTTAGAATTTTATTTGAAGTTGGAGAAATTAAGCGCCCTGTCCCAATACCTTTCTTTGAATTGGAATGAATGCCCGGGCATGGCACGCGGGCATGACTGCACGGGAGGTTTTAGGATCGGCATTATTGTGAGGAAGGGAAGATTATGCATGTGATCGTCAAGTTGAGTTATTTGTTGGCATCCGTGTTGTTCATTCTAGGGTTGAAGCTGCTCAGTTCGCCCAAAACCGCGCGCCGCGGCAATCTTTATGGCGCGCTCGGCATGCTGCTCGCGGTAGTGGTTACGCTCACCGATCAAAAGATCATCGACTTTACCTATATTTTCGCCGGGCTGCTGCTCGGATCAGCCGTGGGTGTTTGGCTGGCAAAGAAAATCGAAATGACGGCAATGCCGCAGATGGTGGGCGTGCTGAATGGTTTTGGCGGCGGCGCTTCGGCGCTTGTCGCCTATGCCGAGTATCTGCGCATGGGAGAAACA
Source organism: Cytophagia bacterium CHB2 (assembly GCA_030263535.1). Lineage (NCBI taxonomy): Bacteria > Pseudomonadati > Bacteroidota > Cytophagia > Cytophagia bacterium CHB2. The sequence goes on along the minus strand of SZPB01000171.1, from coordinate 2,360 downwards.
GCCGGCGCGGTCAGCCTGGATGTTTACATTACGATCGTGCTTGGTTTGCTGATCGGCTCGGTGACGTTCGTGGGTAGCATGGTGGCGGCGGCCAAACTGCAAGGCACGATGCGCAGCGCGCCGATTCTTTATCCCATGCAAAAGCAAATTAACGCGGCGCTGCTGCTGATCATCATCGTGTTGGGCGCGCTTTTCGTGCTCGATCCCTCGCGCAATTTTGCTCTCGTCATTATCATCGCCCTCGCTGCCGTGCTCGGCGTCACCAGCGTCATTCCCATCGGCGGCGCAGACATGCCGGTGGTCATTTCGCTGATGAACTCGTATTCCGGCCTCGCCGGCGCGATGACGGGCTTTATCATTTCGAACGATGTGTTGATCATCAGCGGCACGCTCGTGGGCACCTCCGGCTTGATTCTCACCGACATCATGTGCAAAGCGATGAACCGCTCGCTCGGTAACGTTTTGTTTGCGGGCGTGGGCGCAGATTATCAAGCCGCGACAACGCAAACGGAAAAGCGCACCGTGGTGCGCTATACCGCCGCCGATGCCGCCATGATTTTTGACAGCGCGCAATCGGTGATTATCGTGCCGGGCTACGGTTTGGCGGTGGCGCAAGCCCAGCATGTTTTGCAGGAACTCGCAAAAATGCTGATGGAACGCGGCGTGACCGTGCGTTATGCCATTCATCCCGTGGCGGGCCGCATGCCCGGCCACATGAACGTTTTGCTCGCGGAAGCGAATGTGCCGTATGATCTGCTGGTGGAAATGGATCAAATCAACGATGATTTTCAGAACACGGATGTCGCGTTGGTGATCGGCGCGAACGATGTCATCAATCCGGCGGCGCGCACGAAAAAAGACAGCCCGCTCTACGGCATGCCGATTCTCAACGTCGATTATGCGCGTACCGTCATGATCGTCAAGCGCAGCCTGGGCTCCGGTTTTGCCGGCGAAGACAATGAATTGTTCTACGATCAAAAAACCATGATGCTGTTCGGCGACGCCAAGCAGATGGTAACGGATTTAGTGAGGGCGTTGAAGGAATGATTTATAAAAAGCCGGGCGTGTGCCTGTGAAGCTGCGAGAGATTAACTCGTCTTGTTATGCACGTGCCTGGTTTTCCACAAATTTATCTGCATTTACTCTTCATCCTATTTCACCAGCGTCAGTTTTTGTTGTAACACGCGCCCGCCGCTGTACAAATTTATAAAATAAACCCCCGCGCTCACCGTTCTGCCGCGTTCATCCTTGCCGTTCCACGCGACGGTATGTTCCCCTGCGTTTGCAACACGATCCACTAGCCTCATCACACGTTGTCCCAGCATATTCGTGAGGTCAACACGCACGGCTGCTTGCGCCGGCAAACGCTAGGCAATCTGGAGGGCGCCGTTTGTTCCGGACAACAACGCCGCGGGGTATGGATTAGGATAGCTTGGCAACAAATATAAGTCCTGTGGCGGCTGACTTGCCGGTTGCTCGTTCTCCTCAGCGCTGGTGCTGGCTTTCTGCAAAAAAAAGTCCAATTGCGTTGCCGCGTTAGCAGAGAGAGTGGTCACTAACGTATCCGCAAGATAGCCTAACGCATCAGCAGCCACGAGCACCTCACCATTCTTGAACCACGGAATTTCATAGCCGCCGGAAGCTTCGCTGCGGGTCGTGGCATATTCCTCGGGAAAATAAACGTATGCGCCGGCAATCGCAGCGCCGGTAACCGCATCTCTCACGTTGCCGGTAAGATTGGCCGGCGGATGTTGGTCGAATTCGAAAATATGCAAACCCAGGCTCATGTCGCTCGCATAAATGTATTTCGAGTAGGGATACATGCCCCACGTCGAGGCAAAACCGCCGCACGGCGTAGCACCGTCGAGATCATACGCAGCGACTTCGACCGGTTTGGTGGGGTCGTTGATATCGATAATGCGAATGCCGTCGCAATAATAACTCATATAAGCATAGCGGCCGCGCACATAAACATTGTGCACCGTGGCGCCCGGCCGGGTTTCATAGGTTGCCACAAGATTGAGTCCGCCTGCCGGCTGAGCGTCCCAAATTTTGATATTGTGCGCCGTTTGCCCGACTTCATCTGTCGTGAGGACATAGCGTTCGTCTTCCGTGGGCCAGGAGTTGTGCGTGCCGGCGCCCGGATAAAAAACCGTGGCGATATTGCGCGGTGAAGTTGGATTCTTAACATCGGCAAGCCATAGCCCGGCGGGCGTGAAGATAAAGGCTGCATAGAGCTTGCCGCGAATGACAGTATTGTCGTGTGAGCGGCCGAATCCATTGTTGATCACGCCTTTGCGCACGAAATTTTTCTTGTCTGTGATGTCGAGCACGGTGATGCCAGGCGCGAAGTAGTCGGC
>SZPB01000170.1 GCA_030263535.1 Cytophagia bacterium CHB2 | reverse complement strand
CCCGCTGCAAGAATTGCCCGCCGTAGGCACCGTCGATGATGCGATGATCATACGAGAGCGAGAGATAAACCATGTCGCGAATGGCGATGCCCTCGCCGATGACCACCGGCGTTTTGCGAATCGCGCCAATGCCGAGAATGGCGACTTGCGGTTGGTTGATCACCGGGATGCCGAACAAGTTACCGAAGCTGCCCATGTTGGTGATGCTGAAGGTGCCGCCCTGCACTTCGTCCGGCTTGAGTTGCTTGCTGCGCGCGCGATTGGCAAGATCGTTCGTGGCGCGCGCCAAGCCCACGAGATTGAGGGCATCCGCGCTTTTGATGACCGGAACGATCAAGCCGTTCTCCAATGCCACCGCCACGCCGATATTGATGAATTTTTTCACATGGATGTTGCTGCCCTCGATGCTGGAGTTGATTAGCGGAAAGTCTTTGATCGCCCGCACGACGGCATCGATAAAGAACGGTGTGTACGTCAGCTTCGTGCCCTCGTTTTGCTCGAATTTATTTTTGGCGCGCTCGCGATAATTCACGATCTTCGTCATGTCGCACATGGAAACCGAATACACATGCGGCGAGGTTTGCTTGCTCATCACCATGTGTTCCGCGATGCGGCGGCGCATGTTGTCCATGGGCACGATTTCCACGCGATCTTGCGCGTAAACAACCGGGGCTGCAGGCGGAGCGGCAGGGGCTGTGCGCACCGCTGTCGACGTTGGCGCTGCTACCGGTGCTGGAGCTGGCGTTGGCTTTGCTGGCGCCGCAGGTTTGCCCTGGCGTTGTTCGACGTAGGCGAGAATATCTTTTTTCGTCACGCGGCCGTTTTCGCCGGTGCCGGGCACAGCCTCTAATTCGGCCATGGAGATGTTTTCTTGCTTGGCAATTTCGCGCACCAATGGCGAGTAAAAACGTTTGCCTTCGCGCGCCACTTCGCCGCCACTTTCAGCCGGCGCTGCCGGCTTTGCTTCCGGTGCAGCCGGAGCCGGTGCCACAGCTTGTTCCGCAGGTTTCTGCGCTTCCGTTTTTTCAGCCTTGCCATTGCCGCTCGCAGCAGCGTCAGTTTCAATCACCGCGATTGGTGTTCCAACGCCGACGGTCTTGCCCTCTTCTACTAAAATTTTGGCGATGACGCCCGTGGCCGGCGCGGGAATTTCAGAGTCTACTTTATCCGTGCTGATTTCGAGAATGGTCTCGTCGCGTTCGATTTTGTCGCCCACGCTCTTGAGCCATTTAAGGATCGTGCCTTCGGCGATGCTCTCGCCCATTTGCGGCATGACCATGTCGATCTGTGCCATGAGAAGCCCTTTTGCGATTGAATGAGATATGGAGAAAGCGATTGAATAACGAAAGAACCGGTGGGAAGATACGAAAACAACCCTCGTTTGTCAAATGCCTTCTCGTCAAAAAGTTCTTGACATTTGACTACGTGTGTAGTATATATGACTACACTTGTAGTCATATGGAGTTCGCCATGAAAAAAAAGACACCCAAAATTTCGGAAGCGGAGTGGCAGGTTATGAAAGTGGTGTGGGACAATCCCTCGGCTTCCGCGGCGCAGATTGTTGAAAAACTTGCTGCCCGGCAGAAATGGAGCAATCGCACAATTAAAACCCTGCTGGCGCGCTTGGTGAACAAAGGCGCGCTGACCTACACCGCGGAAGCGAACCGCTATCTTTACGAGCCCAATATCCCCAAAGAAGAATTGATCAAGCAGGAGAGCCAATCCTTCATCAATCGCGTGTTCGACGGCGGCGCCCTTCCCATGCTGGCGCATTTCGTCAAGCATGCGCATTTTTCGTCAGACGAGATTCACGAGTTGAAACAAATTCTCGAGGAAAAAACCGGTGGCACCGGCAATGGCAAATCTTCTCGCAAACGTTGAAACCGCGGGCGCGTGGCTGCTGCACAACTCCTGGCAAGCCTCGCTGCTGGCGGCGATGATCTTCACCATCCAGCGGCTGTTTCGCAATCAGCTCTCGCCGAAATGGGCCTCTGCGCTGTGGTTGTTGTTGCTGGTCAAATTGCTGCTGCCGGTCACGCCCGACAGCCGTTTCAGCATTTTTAATTATCTCACGTTCGAACGGCTGAGAATTTTTGGAGAGAAAGAAATAGCGGCGGAAGGCTTGCCTCGTGCGGCAATGCCAGGCCATGGCATTACGGATTTTCAAGAAACCGCCGTGTCGATGGCCGCGCCGCCGTTGTCTCCGCTAAACTTGTTGCAGCGGCATGCCGCGGCGGTTTTGTGCGGCCTTTGGCTGCTTGGTGTCCTCCTGCTTTGCATGCGCGCCTTGTTGTTGAATGTGCGCCTGTGGCGCCGCGCGCGCAAGCTCCGTCCCCTGGTTGATCCGCGCCTGCTCAATTTGCTCGAAGATTGTAAAAGCGAATTGCAGGTCTATCTACCCATCAATATCATTACCGACGAAAATGCGCAAAGCCCGGCTCTGCTGGGTTATCTGCGGCCGCGCCTGCTTTTACCGCAGCGCATGCTCGACGCGCTGAACGAGAATGAGCTGCGCCATGTTTTTCTGCATGAATTGGCGCATATCAAACGCAAAGATGTATTTGTGAGCTGGTTGATCACGTTTACGCAAATCATTTATTGGTTCAATCCGGTTCTCTGGCTGGCATTCAATCGCATGCGCTCCGATCTCGAAATTGCGTGCGACGATCTCGCGCTCTCCACCTCGACGCCGCGCGAGCGCAAAGCCTATGGTTTCACGATTATCAAAGTGCTGGAGCTGGCCGCCAGGCTCGATCCGATTCCCGGAACCGTGGGCATTCTGGAAGATCGCAATTACATGAAGCGCCGTATCCGCCGCCTCAGCCAGGCAACGCCTGGACGTTTCGCTGCGCCTCTCGCCGCCGGGCTGGCGTTGTTGGCGAGTTGTACGCTGCTCACGAGCGCCAAGAATTCTGAGGCCACCAGCGACATCTTGCGGCGTTTTCAAACGGCTTATGAACAGCAGGAGTTGACGCGCTTACTCGATTTGTATGATGACGCTGCCGCGCTGATCGAGGTCGATCACACCGGCGCGCCGCTTTCGGCAATCTATAAAGAAAATCTGGCGCAGTATTATCGCGCTAATTTTGTCTACAGCGCGAAGTTTCATTATGACAATGTCAGAGTCGCCGGAGATACCGTCAGCTTTCACGGCGCTTTTCGCAGCAATAAATTTGAAGTCGTCGGCCTGTATGAAATGGAGGGCAAGGGCAAGTTCGTGCTGCATGACGGCAAAATCGTTACGGCGACTTGGCAGGAAGCGCCCTCGCTCAAAAAACGGCGCATGGAAGTCTTCGATGATTTTGTAAAATGGCTGAAAACGGAAAAACCTGCGGTTTACGCCGAGGTTTTTCCCCGTGAGATGTTCATGCTGCACCAGGCGTCTTCAAATGAACGTTTGCAGGAATTGTTTTTTGAATGGGTCGCCCACAATGCCGGCGCCCGCCAAGAGAAAGGAATCGACATGAATCATTTGCCGGAAGTCAAACGCCTCACGCTTGACCGCGATTTGACCGCAGTTTGCAAGGAATTTTTCGGCTCCTACGCCGAAGCGCCAAAGTACATCACCGAAGTGCAAACCCATCTCGAGGCGAACAAAATTCCGTTTCGCCAATACCACGTGTTGGGCGTTTATTTCGATGATCCTAACACCCCCAAGCCCGGCGGACACCGCAGCCTGCAAGGCGTTGTTGTAGAGCAAGAGGTGGAGGTAAGCCCGCCATATTTTATTTACAGAATGAAGCAAGGCGATGAATATCTCTATACCAAAGTGAGCGGAGAGCCGGCCGAGGTGATTCCGGCAGGCTACATGGCGCTGTTCAACTACATGGGGTTAAAAAAAATCAAGGCCGGCTCCACCGGTGGACACCAAGTCGTCACCATGGAAGACGGCAAAGTGGCTTTTGAAATTTATTTGAAAATCGACGATTGAGGTTTTAAAAATGCCAGACGAAAAACTCAAAGAAGTATTCAATCAGCTTAGAACGATCTTGCAGGCATTTGAACCGAAGCTGATTTTAAAAACAGACAAGCCTGCCGCGTATTATCTGGAGGCGCCGTTCTCGGAAAAATACGGACGAGAGCTTTTCTTCGGCAGTGTGCAAATTCGCAAAAACTATGTCAGTTTCTATCTCTTTCCGGTTTACATGTTCCCGGATTTGCTTCAGAACATTTCCCCGGCTTTGAAAAAAAGAATGCAGGGCAAATCATGTTTCAATTTCAAAGAGATTGATCAGGGACTCTTTCGCGAGCTGAAACAATTGGCAAAAAAGGGATTTGATAGATTCAAAAAAGAAAAATTGGTGTGAATGCGATTAGCTTTTCAAATGTAAAATAAATTTTTGGAAGTTTTTGCCCACGGAAATGAAATCCCACTGAAAAGGCTTTTGCTTTTTGGATGGGTTCAACTTTTGTGGGTGACGTCAACAAAGCTGCTTGAAGCGCTTTGATTTTCACCGTGATTGAAAATCGGTGCAGCCTTTAACAGCGTATATCTCAACCAATTCATGAAGGAGGAGGTTATGGGTCGCAGCATAGTTGCAGTCGTTCTGGGCATCATTCTTGGGGGTATTGTCGTCGGCCTCGTCGAGTATATTGGGCATATGATTTATCCGATGCCAGCCGGCATTGATACAAGCAACCCCGAATCCCTGAAAACCTATGCGGCGAATGCCCCGACGGGCGCAAAGTTGTTCGTGATACTTGCCTGGGCGCTGGGCAGTTTGACCGGCGGCTGGCTGGCGGCATTCGTCGCACGGCAATCGCACACTCAGCTCGCGCTGATCGTCGGTGGAGTCTTGATGATTTTTGGCATCATGAACATGCTGACCATCCCGTCACCGTTATGGTTTTGGATTGCGGGAATTCTCGTGTTTTTGCCTGCGGCTTATGCCGGCGCGCGGCTGGTACGGTCGCCGCAAGTTGTGTAAGCATTCCACACGCAAACGCGCTGTGATGATGGATTTTTGAGAGCCGGGCATACGAACTCGATCTGATGAAAAAACAACAAATGAACCCGCGGCGCCGGTTGAATTTTTCTGCCGGTTAAAAATTCTTTGCTTTTTGTGCGGTGATTTGACTCTTTAAAGACGATGGGCTTTGTTCGCATGCGTTTAAATCCGCGTGTGGCAAGGCCATTTTGCAAAAGCAAAGAATGCTCCTCAAAAATCAAATTAAGGAATGAGATGTCGCAGCGTCTGCAGGAATTGCGCACTCGTATTGCCGCCATTGATGCGGAGATTTTACGGTTAGCGGCTGATCGTTTGAAGATCGTGCAGCAGGTGGGCGCGGTGAAGCGCGAAGAGGGGGTTGCGGTCAGAAGTTTTGCGGCAGAGGCGGAGGTGTTGGAGCGCTTTCGCCGTCTCGCCGGCGAATATGGCCTCGATGAACATTTCGCGGAGAAATTGGCGCTGCAATTGATCAGTGTTTCCGTGCGCTTGCAAGAAGACGAGTTGAGTGAACGCACGGTGCTGGCGAAACGCATTTTAATTGTCGGCGGCGCCGGCAAAATGGGGCGCTGGCTTGCGCGTTTCTTCGCGAACCAGGGCCATCAGGTGGTGACGCTCGATCGTAAAGGCGCTGTTGATGAATTTGAAACGGTGGATGCGCTTGTGCCCGCGGTGCGGCAAGCGGACGTTGTGCTTATCGCTACTCCGCTGGTGGAAGGCAAACTGGTGTTGCAGGAGATATTGTCACAACAGCCCACGGCTCTCGTTGTTGACATCTTTAGCTTAAAAAGTCATGTACTGGAGTTGTTGCAAACGTCGGCTACCAACGGTTTGCGCGTCGCAAGTGTGCATCCGCTGTTTGGCCCCAACGTGCAGACGCTTTCAGGGCGCGTGATCGTCGTCTGCGATTGCGGCAACGCCTCTGCGGCTGCGGAGGCTGAAGCGTTGTTCCGCGAAACCGCGCTTGCCATCACCCGGCTGCCGGTGGCGGAGCATGATGAATATATGCAATATGTGCTCGGGCTTTCTCACCTCGCTTCGATTTTATTTTTTACCACGCTGCATGAAAGCGGCCGCGGCTTTAACGATTTGGTGCGCACGGCAAGCACGACTTTCTATAAACAAGCGCGCGCCGCAGCGGAAGTCGCGCGCGAGAATCCCTATTTGTACTACGAAATTCAGCATCTCAACCGCCATTCTGCAGAATTATTCGATCTTCTCAACCGAAGCCTGGCCAAGCTGCAAGCCGCGGTGTTGAGCGACGACCCGGCAACCTTCGTGGCGTTGATGACTGCCGGGCGCGATTATTTCCCGGAAACCTTGCCCGCCGAATTGGGATGAAAAAATAGTATTCGTCACTATCCGGTTTCAATGCCTTACGGAGTTTGCATGAATCTTAACGGCATTCTTGCTGCCAGCAAAGATTTTTATCGTGCGCACAAATTGGAAGCATGGGCAAAAGCTCTGCCCCAATCGATCAAGTTGAATAAAGAAGCAGAGGCGGCCCTGGGCCGTGCCGAAAAACTTGGTTTGACGCAGGTACTGGTCTTCCCGGATTTTAGAACGCAAATGACTTCGATCACAACGGTGATTGCCGAAACGGCGCTGGCGCCCGTGCCCGGCATTCCAGTCGATCCGAGATTTGCCAAAACGTACATTTCTGACAACTGGGCAAAAGAGCCAACAGGCCGGGTTTATCAAACCTCCAACGGACTCGTGTCACGCGAGCAAGGGCCGTATTTGCTTTTTTATAATTTGCAATTACTTCCCAAACAGACGGTGGGTAAAAAGGGCAATCAAATCGCGAAATTATTCAAAGACGAAAACTGGGACGGCTTTACCTCGCCCGAGCTTTTGATCGCCCAGCGCTTTTGGCGCGAACATGCAACAGCACAAAACGTTGTTCTTTCCTCCAAAGAATTGGGAAAATTTTATTGGGTGTGGGTGGTCGATTCCGGCGACAAAGAAAATTGTTGCGCCGCGTTTTATGGCTTGCAGGGCGTAGGCATGTACGGATGCAAAATCGGCAGCGCCAACAAACAGCGCGGCGCGAATGTGACGATCGTGATACCCCTGTCGTAGGCAGCATACAATCAGATAACTCTCATCGAAAGTCAGCTTCTCATCAACGAAGGGAGAACCCGTGAGCGACACCAACAAACAAGAGATTGGCAGCATCACCTGGTTTGATTTGACCGTGAAAAATGCCGACTCGGTCAGAGACTTTTACAGCAAAGTCGTGGGCTGGACGTTTGCGCCGGTGGACATGGGCGGTTACAATGATTACAACATGAACTCACCTGCCGACGGTAAAACGGTGGCCGGCATTTGTCACGCGCGCGGCGTGAATGCAGATTTGCCGCCGCAGTGGCTGCTTTACATCACGGTCGAAGATATCGACAAAAGCGCGGCCACGTGCGTCGAATTGGGCGGCAAAATCATCGATGGCCCGAAAGGCATGGGCAGTTATGGTCGCACGTGTGTGATTCAAGATCCGGCCGGCGCGGTGGCGGCGCTGTTTGAGCCGGCATAAGTCGCAGCAAGCCTCCGAATGAGCCGGCGCTGAACAGACAACCCAGCCACGGATGACGCGGATTCGCATAGATGTTCTCTTCAAAAAATTCCAACGGAGCGATTCGTGATGAAAAGAGGGAATTGCGCTGGATTGGCGATACAGTATCAAGCAACGCTTTTTTGTTTGAGTTTGATGTGCAGCGTGCTGCGACTCACGCCGGCCGTTGCACAGCCGCAACTCTTCAACAATGCCAAAAATCCGGTGAAACTGGGAAGCTTCGTCGAATTCGATCTTGCCGTCAAAGATGTTCAAGTTACGCAAGCGTTTTATGAAAGCCTGGGATTCAAAGCCGTCGCCGCGGCAAAGGCAGATCATCCAGTCGCCGCAGTCACCGATGGCAACGTCGTTTTGGCGCTGCACCAAGCAGAATTCGCCTCGCCAACGATAACGTACTACGGCGCTAATTTAGCGGCTGGCATGAGCCTGTTGCAAGAAACCGGTGTCGCGGCGACAATTTTAAAAAAGAAGAACGGCGCGGCAACGGAAATCGAATTTTCCGACCGGAACGGCCAGCGCGTCGTGCTCAAGTCGGAAGCGCCGGTTCCGCGCCCCGACGTCGGTTTTGAAATGATGACACCCGCCGGCCCGACCGGCAAAGAAAAACATTACTCGAGAATCGGCATCTTTGGTGAATTTTCAATTGCGGTAAAGGAACGTGCTACGGCCGCGGCATTTTGGCAAAAACTCGGCTTTCAGAAAATGCACGAAAGCGACATACCCTACCCCTGGGGCATTTATTCCGACAGCGTGACCGTGCTCGGCCTTCATCAAACCACGGAGTTCAAGGAAACGGCGCTGTCGTTTTTTTCAAGGGACTCGAAAGATCGAATTGTCAAACTCAAGGAAGAAGGCTTCACATTCGTTCTTGAAATGGATCCCACCAACGCCGTCATGCAATCGCCCGACGGCCAAATGATTTTCGTATTCAATCTGCCCTAACCCGAACCAGCCGAAACCAAATTTTGCCGCCAAGTCAGGAAGTCACTAAGTTTTTTTTTCTTGGTGTCTTCGCGCCTTGGTGGTGAGAAAATTTTTGCTTTTTTTGCAACGATTCAACTTTAGAGAGACCAACAACACGGCCCCGGGTTTCATGGTGCAACCCGGGGCCGTTTTATCTAAAGAGGCGCTTACGCAGCAAGAAATCATTCGTTGTCAGCGGGGACGTCTTCCTCTTCGCCCGCCGGGCAGCAACGATATTCTTTTGACTTTTCCAGCAACTCAATTTGTTTCTTGAGCAGCTCATTTTCAAGGCGCTTGCGCTCAAGGTTGAGATTGATTTCGCGGTCAACCGCCGGTTCGCAGATATCGCAATCGTCGAGGCAGCCTTTGACGATAACGCCCGGGGTCGGCAACGAGGAACGCGATTCAAACGACAGGCGCGTCTTCGCTTCCGGCGCAATATCTCCACCAACTCTCTCCAGCAGACCTTCTTTCACCAATTCTTCATCGACTTGCAGCAACGCTTGTTTGCGGATTTCCGCGGGAAAAGGCTCTTCTGCGGCCACGGCGGCTGGAAAGATAGCCGTGCGGGAGGCAAAGCCGGCCGTGCGCTGTCCGCGAAATTCAAGCGCAAAATTGCGTTCGGCTAACACGCTGGCGCGCGCGGTGTTCTCAACTTCCAAACGTTTGCCGTTGGTTGCGAGCACGCTGTCCGGCAGCGGCGCCACACCCGTGCGCGGGATCGGCAGGTTCGGGCTGACGCGGCTGTTGTCAATCGGGTCGATAACACGCCGGGTGATGGCTTCGACCTCGAATCTCACCATTTGAATTTTGTTGATCTGATAAAACAGAAACGTGACGGCTTTGCAACGATTCGGATTGGCAAATTCGCGTGAAGCCGATTCAAAATGATCCTGCGTTTCGCCTTCGCTGTGCGAGCGGCTTGCGACTTCGCCGATGGAAACCGAGCTGGCGGCGCGCGTCGCGACTTCGGAACGCGAATGTGAGGCTTGCGCATGGCTCTTCAACTCATTGGCAAACGTGTTGATCGAGCTGGCGTTGTATGAACCGCTCGCGCTTGAATCGACGCCCAAACCAAAAAAGTCTAAGCCGGCTTCGGCATGTCCTGAAAAGGAACCTTGCGACTGATGCGTGTCAATCGCGTTCTGATTCACGCTAACGTCGCTCATCGATTGCGCGAACATGCTCATGTAAGCGCGCTCTTCAGACATTTGCGTATGGCGATAACTCAGCTTGTTCTCGCTGTCGAAACTGAAGCGCGTGCGCCGATCCTGTGAAAACAGCTTCACTTTTTCGCCGGGCAGCAGGGTGGTGGAATAAACCAGGTCGCCCAGGGCCAGCGGGCCGGAGCAGCGCTCGAACTTGGCGCGTATCGCGACTTCCACCGGCACGACGACGCGGCGATCGTTGATCACCACTTCGACATTCCGGGTCAGACGGTACGCCAAGCGTACAACGTCACACACCGGATCGGTTTCGAGTTCAGGGCAACAGGGAATTTGGGAGGCGGGAACGAGGTGTTTGCGTTCTGGCATGGTACTCTCCTTGGGAAGATTGAGGTTCAATGTGGCAGATCAGACGTTATCCTAAGTTAATTTTATCTGAGCTGCATCGGCGGTTGGCATGCTTGGGCGCCACCGCCCCACATTGCTACAGATGCAGAACGCGGTTGAAACTCCAATAAAATTTTCAATTTTTTGCTGGTCAATCCGCTGATACGATTGGCCGGCGTTGATCGGACACGATACAACTCTTTTGGGCGATATTGCCCCGGCCTACTCCGAAAAATTTCACGCCTTGCTGAGATTTCTTTTGAGCGTGAAGCTGAACATCGAGCCTTTGCCCACCTCGCTTTGCACATTGACGCTGCTGTCATGCGCCTCCACGATATGCTTGACGATCGCCAATCCCAACCCGGTGCCGCCCACGTCGCGCGAGCGCTCTTTGTCAACCCGATAAAAACGCTCGAAGATGCGCGGCACGTGTTCCGCGGGAATGCCGCGCCCGGTATCTGCCACGTAAATTTCCACCTGCTTTTTGTTGACGTGATAACCAAGCTCGACCTTGCCGCCCGGCACGTTGTATTTAATCGCATTGTTCGCCAGGTTCGTGATCACCTGAGTCAGACGCTCGCGATCGCCCAATGCGATCACCGTCGCGGCCCGCGCGTCGTTTTTGAAGGTGACAGACACTTCATATTGTTTTGCGAGGTTTTGCAAGTCCGGAATTTGCCGGGTCAGCCAATCAGCCACATCAAAATAGCGGAAGCTCATCTTCATCTCGCCGGACTCAATGCGAGAAATGTCAATCAGATCGGTCAGCAGATTGTTGAGCCGTCCGGCCTGGCGATAGGCTTTTTCAATGAATACCTTCTGCATATTCGTTTCGCTCACGTTGCCGTAGAGCAACGTTTCGAGATAGCCTTGCAGCGCGAAAATCGGTGTGCGCAACTCATGCGAAACGTTGCCGAGAAATTGCGTGCGCATGTTCTCCAGTTTGTGCATCTGCTTGAGATCGTCGCGCAGCTTGGCCAGCATCTCGTTGAGTAAATCGGCCAGCTCGCCGATCTCGTCGTCCGAAGAGCGTTCAAAATGGGCGTCCCAATCTCCTTTCTTCACCGAATCGGCGCTTTCCGCCAATTTGTGAATGGGCTGGGTCAAGCGCCGCGATACCCAGTAACTTGCCAGCGCCGTGAGCAACAGCGCCAAGCCGCCGCCTGCAATGATTTTCCAGCGTACATCGCGCACGACGCGTTCGACCTCGGTGAGCGGCATGGCGAGGCGCAAATAGCGCACCGTGGCGAGTTGTTCCCGGCCAGCAAAACGTGCGGCCACCGGCCTGGCAGCATAAAACAGACGCTGGTGTATCGTTTCACTGGTGCGCTCGGATCGTCCGAAACTGTCGGCGATGGCCATTTGCACCTCGGGCCGGAGCAGATGATTTTCAACAAAATCGAGAGAATCGCGCGGCACTCCCGAATCAAAGAGAACCGTTCCGGCCGAATCCATTAAGGTTAACCGCACGCCCCCGGCCAGGGCATAATTCACCAGTTGCTCGTATTGCCACGCCGCATCATCGCCGGCAAATGTGCCGCTCGCCAGCAGATATTCCACTTCGTCCAGTTGCGTTTTCAACTGCTGAAAGAGACGATCTTTGTAATACTCTTGCAGCTCAAAATTCGTAATAAGCCCGGCGGCCACCGTCACGAACGTGAGCAGAACAATGTGCGTGAGAAACAGCCTTTTTCGGAGAGAGAGTCTCATGGGTGAGTTGTTTCAATAAGCAGAATGGCTGAGCGTGGCATGAATACGTTCTGCCGACAGCCGAGGCTATGGCATGGGTACTTTTGAGCCTCGACATGATATGTGTTAGTTTAAGTCGCCAACACCGTTCCCCGTGCGTCTAACTTTCAGCTTTCATGCGATAGCCAACGCCTTTGATCGTCTCGATCATATGCATGTTTTTTTCGCCGAGTTTTTCGCGAATTTTTCGAATATGAACGTCAATCGTGCGGTCGATCACCACGACATTGTCGCCCCAGATCTCGTTCAGCAAGGTTTCGCGAGTTACGACGCGGCCCGGCCGCTCCGCGAGAAACACCAGAACTTCGAATTCTTTTTTGGTGAAGGGTATTTCTTTGCCCTCGACTTTGACCGAGTAGTTCAACGTGTTGATCTGCACCTCGCCGAAATTCAGGAATTCGTCAACCGCCGGGGCAACCGGTGCGGCCTTGCGCAGCACCATTTTGACGCGCGCCAGCAACTTGCGAATGCTGATCGGTTTGATGATATAGTCATCCGCTCCCAGCTCGATGCCGACGACTTCATCGATTTCACTCGAGCGCGCCGTGAGAAAAATCACCGGAATGTTTTTGGTATCGGAGTTTTGCCGCAGCTCGCGCATCACCTGCCAGCCGTCCTTGCCGGGCAGCATGACATCGAGGATGATCAAGTCCGGTGAACCGGTTTGCGCCAGTTTCAGCGCCTGCACGCCGTCACGCGCGAGCAGGGTGTGGTAACCCTCCGCCTCGAGATTGTACTTGATTAGATCGAGAATATCCTGTTCGTCGTCAACGATCAAAATTTGTTTTGACATGGCCGCCTCTAAAATGGTTGAACCCGCGCAAGCTCAAGGTTTGCGCGTTTTTTTATACTCTTCATACAAAGTGTGTATCATGCCATCCGACAAGCCGACTTGCGGCACGTAAATCTGCGCAATATCCGCCCATTTCATAATTGACAAATAAATGCGCCCCGCGGGAATGATGACGTCCGCGCGGTCGGGTTTCAAGCCCAACTGTTCAATGCGCTCGGCCAATGAGTGTGCCTGCAAAAACGTATACAGGCTGCGCAATTTTTTGAACGCCAAGGGCTTGCCCTCGCGCTGTTCGGACAAGCTGAAATACTTGTTGATGTTGCCGCCGGTGCCGATGGCGGCAAGCGGGCGATGATCTGCCGTGGTTTTCTTCACCCACACTTTAAGCGCCGTCCATGCGCTTAGGGTGACGAGATCATTGAGCATGCGCACCGTGCCGATATCGAATGA
>SZPB01000169.1 GCA_030263535.1 Cytophagia bacterium CHB2 | reverse complement strand
GGGGACAGTGGTGAGGTCTGTCCATACCTCAGGATTGGCTGGCCTTTTCAGCCAATTTTTGAAAAAGAACATGAAAATTTGCCAAACTACAGTTGATTTATTGTGACGTGAATTAAATTTTCAAACCTGTTCAACACGGTTTTTCCGCACAGATAGACAACAAGAACCGATACGTATGACTGCCGCGGTAACAAAAGAGCCGGCCGCCCTTCTGGAAAAAAAGCTGCACAAGGGTCAGCGCCATTTCACCTTAAACGAAGCCGCCGCATCGACGGGCTTGTATGTTGATGACGCGCGCAATGCGCTGGACGAATTGATCAAAAAGTATGTTTGCCGCCTGCAAGTCACGGAAAACGGCGATCTGATTTATGACTTCGGCAAAAACCTGCTGCGCCGCGGCGAGAAAACATTCGAAGAAAAAATGGCGCAATTGCGTGAACGCTTGTGGCAACTGTTCACCGTCATTTACAAGGCGTGGATTGCCGTTACGCTCGTGGTTTATTTCGTCCTCTTCGTGATCATCCTCATCGCGCTGATACTGGCGATGAGCGCCGGCAAAAAAGACGGCAAGGTGCGCGGGCCCTCGCTTGAAACTCTGGGCAATATTTTTGCTTCGATTTTTCGCTGGCGCACCAACACCGGCACGGTGCTGTATCGCACCGATCGCCGCGGTTATCCCTATCGCCAATACGAGCCGAGGCCCTCGCCGCTTAATGAGAACAAGAAAAGCTTCATCGCCTCGGTTTATGATTTCGTCTTCGGCCCGGCGCGCGTGGAGATAGATCCCCTGCACAATCAAAAAGAAGTTGCGGCCTATTTGCGCAAACAAAACGGTATCATCGTGACTTCCGAGCTGTGCGCGCTTGCCGGTTGGAATTTCCCACAGGCAGAAACTTTCCTCACCGATTGCCTGGTGCGTTTTCAAGGCGAGGTCAAGGTCAGCGATAACGGCGTGATGTACGGCCAGTTCGACGAACTGCTGCGCGGCCTGGACAAGGTGGAACCCTACAAAATCGTGCATTATTGGGATGAATATGAGCCGGACTATCAATTGGCCGGCAATTCCCCGGGACGCAACCTTGTCATTATCCTCATGAACGCCTTCAATCTCATTTTTGCATTTTACCTGCTGACTAATTTGCTTCCCGCACTCACGGCTCCGGGCGGTCCGGCGGACATGCTGCCCGGCTTGGGGGATTGGATTGCGGCGCATGATTTTGCCGCTTATCTGTTGCTCGGCTGGATTCCGCTGATTTTTTCTGTGCTCTTTTTTGCAATTCCGCTATTGCGCTGGTTTAAAATCTCAAAAGCGCGGCGGCAGCGCCACCGCAACAATATTCGCAAACGCTTGTTCAAGGCCATTTATCAGGAGAACGGAAATCCACAAACCGCGGCACAGATTCATCAAATAGTGAACACAGGTGCAAGGGAAGAACAACTCCCCGTGAGCCTCGTCGAAAGCGTGTTGCGAGAAGTCGCGCTCGATTTGCCCGGCGATACTTTGGTTTCCGCAGAGGGGCAGGTGCAGTATGCCTTTCCGCGCATCGGTTATGAGCTAAAGGAAGTGACAACCTTGCGCAGCCAGAGCCGGCGCGCCGAAACATTGGGCAAGATCATCATGGATTCTGAAAATTAAAGGGATAGCCTCAAAGTTTCTTGTTGACATTCGAAGGCCTGTTTTATATATTGGCGCTCGTTTTTAGAAATAAATAGCTCAAATCAAGCAATTAGGAAAATCATGGCACATCATTCCGCTGCAATTAAAAGCATTCGCCAAGATAAAGTCCGGCATGCGCGCAACCGCAGCCAACGCTCGGCGTTGAAAACATTAACGAAGAAGGTATTGGCCGCGACCGACCAGACAGCGGCAGAACAATCTTATAAAGAAGTATCTTCGTTGCTGGATAAGATGGCGCGCAAACGCATTATTCATCCCAATAAAGCGGCGAATCAAAAATCGCGCTTGGCGTTGTTCCGCAACAAACTGGCGGCCAAAGCCTCATAAAGCGAAGCAAAAATTTATCATCAATCTGAATGCCGGACGTGACGCAGCGCCTGGCATTTTTTGTTTTGGAAAAGGAGAACGGAGCATGAAAACCGTCGGCATCGTCGGTTGTGGCCTTATGGGGTCGGGCATTGCGCAAATCAGCGCGCAAGCCGGGTACAAGACGATTGTGCGCGAAGTGAATGACGAGTTGCTCAAAAAAGGCTTGGGCAAAATTGAAGATTTCCTGAGCAAAGGCGTGGCCAAAGGCAAGGTGACGGAAGAACAAAAAAAGTCCGTGCTCGCCAACCTTTCCGGCACAACGCGCCTGGCGGACTTGAAGTACGCGGATATCGTCATCGAAGCGGCCATCGAAAACATTGCTTTGAAAAAAGAGCTGTTCGGCGAGCTGGATCGTCTCTGCCCGGAGCAGACGATTTTTGCCAGCAACACCTCGTCCCTGACGATCACCGAGATGGCGGCCGCCACGAAACGTCCGGATCGCTTTGTCGGTTTGCATTTCTTCAACCCCGTGCCGCTGATGAAGCTCGTCGAAGTCGTGCGCACCATTGCCACCAGCCAGGCGACATTTGATGCCGCGTTTGCGTTTGCGAAAACACTGGGCAAAGAACCGATTGCCTGCAAAGACAACTCGGGTTTCGTGGTGAATCTCCTGCTCGTGCCGTATTTGCTCGACGCCATTCGCGCGGTGGAAAACGGCGTCGCTTCGATTGAAGATATTGACAAGGGCATGATGCTCGGGTGCGGCTATCCGATGGGTCCGCTCACGCTGCTCGATTTCGTCGGCCTGGACACGACGTACTACATCGCCAACATCATGTTCGACGAGTATCGCGAGGCCAAGTATGCGCCCCCGCCGTTGCTGCGCAAAATGGTGCTGGCCGGCCTGCTCGGCAAAAAAACCGGAAAAGGTTTTTATGATTACAGCGGCGAGAAACCGAAAGCGACAGATTTGGGATTGTAGTCGCCGCGGCATGGTTTATTTTCGATTACGCATGCCATGAGCCTCACCTCTCCGGACTATTTCGACGTCGTGCGCGCGGTCATCGATCTGCTTACCGAAGCGTTCGGCTACCAATATGCGCATGGCGCTAGCGCGACTTTCAATGCAGAACGCGCCAGCGCGCGCGACGTTCTGCTGGCCCCGCGCCTGCTCGCTGCGCTGCAATCGCTCAATCCCCAGTTGCGTGAAAATGAAGCAGCGCATGCGCTGTCCGAGTTGCTAGCGCCGCAAACGCCTTCCCCGCTTTCACGCGAACAACACATTCACCACAAGCTGATTCGTCCGGCGCCCGCAGTTGATCAAACGCAGCCGCGTTATTTTGCATTTGATGACCCCGGGCAAAATGATTTTTTGATCGTCGAGCAATTGCGCGTGCAGGGCCTCGCCGGCACGGAAGTGTTCGATTTGGTTGTTTTCGTCAATGGTATTCCGCTGGTTGTCTTTGAAGTAGGCGAACTCGGCGGCGCGGAAAAGAGTGTGGCGCGACTGCAAGCGCTGCAACGCGCGCCCGGTTTTCCCCGCCTGTTTGATTTCGCCCAGTTCTTCGCTGTTCTGCAAAAAAATGACGCGGTCTACGGCGCTCTCGGCGCCGTCGGGAAAAAGTTGCATCACTGGCGCGAGCCGTTTCCGCTGAGTTTTGAGGAATTGCGCGCCCGGCTTCAGCACTTGTCCGCACGCCCGAACGATCTTCCCACCTCCAGCGATCTGCTCGTTGCCGGGCTGTTGGCCCCGGCGAATCTTTTGGAGATGATCCGGCATTTCATTTTTTTTGAGCATGATGCCGGCGCCGTGCAAAAAAAGATCGCCTTCCATCATCAATTTCAAGCCGCGCAACAAGCTTTGCAGCGCCTATTGCCGTTAGATGTGAAAATGCCGGAGCGCGCCGGATTTATTTGGCATCCGCTGGGCGCGGGAAGGGCGCTGGCATTATGCGCCCTGGCGCTGAAACTGCGTCGCGCGCAACAGATGCCCGAAGCGACTTTATTAATCATTACGGAATGTGAAAAAGTGCAGCGCCAGATCGAGCAAACGTTTCAGCATCATGGCTTGCCGCTGCCGCTCACGGCGACGAACGCGCTGACCAAAATCGTGCATGACAAGAACGGCGCGACAATCATCACCAATGCCAAAACGCTACAAGATGAAATTGGCGCGCTGGCCCAATCTGCCAGTAAGCAGGCAGATTCTGCCGCGCCTCCTCTTTTGGTACTATTAGACGAAACGTATCGCGACGAAGGCTTGCACGAACAAATCCACCGTGCATTGTCGCATGCTGGTTTGATTGTTTTTATGTCAACCCTGCCAAAACCGGCTGGCGAACAACTCCAGCGCGATTACATTCACGTTTTCACATATCGTCAAGCGCAGCAAGAGGGTTTGCTGGTTCCTGCGAAGTATGAGCCGCGCTTGCCGGATTGGCACGTTTGGAAAGATCAACCGGCGCCGGCTCATGAACACGCAGAAGAGCAACTTCATCCAGATGACTTGCGCGCCGCCAAGGCAGAAGATCGCCTCGCGGCGATCGCGCAGGATGTGTTCGAGCATTATGAAGAAAATGTGGCTGCCAATGGCTACAAGGCCATTTTACTGGCTGTTGATGATGAAGCAGCGTTGCGATATTATGGCGAGCTTGTTGCGAAGCTGCCGCAGCGCGTCGCCGTGCTCACGGATTCTCCCAGAAATGAAGAAATCGCACGGGCTTTTTTCAAGCAAACCCCGGTCCCTGAAAATGTTATTCACCGCAGCCATTTTGACAACGGCGCTTTCGCAATTTTTATAACGAGCAAGCCGATACCGCTTTCGTCTGCTGCCCCGAATTTACAAACAATCTATCTTGATCAGCCGGCCAGCGAGCGACAGTTATTGCAACTTATCAATCTGACGATGCGCGTTTCCGGCGAGCACAAAACCTGCGGGTTGTTGGTGGATTACTGGGGGGTGACGCGCAATCTGCCGTTGGCGCTGCCGGCACTCAATGCGGCAGAACTGCGCGCGGTTCTCGCGCCCCGTTTTGACGAAAGTTCTTTTGCCGAATTGCAGCGCGCCCGGCTGGCAGTTCTGGGATTTTTTGACATGCATCTCTCGCGCTGGTCAACCGAGCCGTGGTTGCTGGCGTTGCAGCGGAGTGACACGCGCCAAGCGTTTGCCCGCGCCTGGCGCGCGTTTGGCAGACTTTTGGATCAATTGCTGCCGCATGCCGAAGCCCGCAAGATGCTCGACGACGCCAAATGGCTCGACGCTGTGCGGCAGGAAGCCGCGAGTTTTTATCTTGATGAGAATTTGTCGCGCGCCCACGTCAGCCCCAAAGTGCATCAGGCCATGGCAAGTTTTATCGCCGAGGTGCCGGGACTCAGCATCAAAGAATATGTTTCGGTTTATGCGGAATCATTTGACCAGGAAGTCAACAATCTCGCTTCACCGCTCGCCCAGATTGCGCGCGTGCAGCATGCGCTCTTGCACGAAACCGCCGTCAATCTGGCGCGCGATCCGGCGTTTTATGAGGGCTTGCAGCAGCGCACGCACCAGATTATGCGTGAACGGCAGCACGGCCTCAGTGATGATCAAGCAACTTTGAAAAAATTGTGGGTGGAGATTGTATGTTTGCGCGCCGGTCCCGCGGCGCAAGCGAACGCCCTTGGCCTTTCCGAAGAGGCTTTCGCATTTTTTGGCGTGTTGCAAAAATTCCTCGCGCCCGGCGCCGCCGAACAGGCGCAACACCGTGAGCAGCATCGCGCCATGGCCAATGCCATGCTGGCGGCGATTGCGCCAGAACTGGCAATCGTGGATTGGAATATGAAAGAAAGCGTGCAACGCGAAATGCGGCGGAAACTCAAACAAATTTTGCGTGAGGCCCGCTGTCCGAAGCCGACGTTAGAACCGCTCACCGCTGCATTGCTGCGTCTCATTCACGCGCGTTTTGGCAAGCTGGCCGTTTATCGGTAAAAAAGAATGGCTGCCGAAAAACGGCAGCCCAGTGATTATTTCCTTCCGCCTGAAATAAGACAGGCCTACAGCCCCAACAGCAATCCCACACTGATCATGTAGAAATCGCTGTCCAGGTTGGCGCTGCCCGGCAGCGCATCGAAATTGTAATCGAGAAAAACGTAACGAATATCAGCCGTCAGCGTGGAACTCTTGCCCACCGGCAAATCAATGCCGCCGCCGAAGTGCCAGCCAATTTTTTGCGTGGTTTCATCATCGAGGTTGGCGTAGCCCGCCTTGCTCTGATCATAATCGAGCGTGGTGTTGTACCAGCCGGTTCCAATGGTGCCGTGCACGAGCGGCAGCGGATAGATCAACGCCGAAGCCTGCACCGGCCAGCTCCGCACCGTCAAGGCGCCGTCGGAATATTTTTCTCCACGATAGTTGATCGCGCCTTCGATTCCCAGCATCGACGAGAGCTTCAGGCGCAGCGCAGCGCCGGCCATCAGCTTGCCGTTATCTGCATCTTTGGCTTCTTGATAGCCGACTTGCGGTCCCAGCTTGATGCTCTGCGCGCCGGCCTGGCTTGCGATCAACAGGGCAACTGCAATAACCAAAATTATGTTTTTCTTCATATGAACTCCTCGTTCAAAATAGTGTTGTGTGTCTGTGTCGAAATCGGGAGACTGCCCGCGCGGCGGTTTTGGGGAGACAGACACGTGTCATGCGAAACGCGCCGGGCTGCACTCCAGAGGCGCGGCAATTTAAAAATTCCCGCCTGTCTTTGCAACAACGTTTTGCCGCGCCGCCGGCTATTGCGCCAACCTGATTTTGGCTTGTTCGAGCCGAGCGGCCATTTTTTGAGCGCGCAGCGTTAGCCGGTCCAATTCTTTTCCGATTTGTTCGATTTCATCCTGTTGCCGTTGTTTCGCGCGTTCTTCCTGCTTGCTATAAGCGCCGGCCACGATAAATAAAAGAATCATCACAAAAATTATGATCCAGCCTGTTCGTTTCATGATTCATGCTCCTGCTTCAAAACGTTATGCCGCCGCCCAACACCAATTGCGTTTCATCCATCACCATCACTTTAACTTGTAAAAATGGCGTTGCCGGACCGCGACCAAAGCTCGCGCCCATCAACAGATTCAGCCCGACGTCATTATTGCTGAAGTCTTCGAATGAAAAGCGACTCAATCCCAGACCGCCGCCGAGCCAGAGAACCGTGCTGCTGCGCCCGGGCAAATCATAAAGAAAATCGGCATTGATGGTGTAGAGCGAGCCTTGTTCGATCAACACATACTCGAAATTGGGGGCGAAGCGCAGATTGCGTTGCATCCGGTGCGCCAGATGTGCGCCGACAAAAGCCTCATCTTGATCCAAATAAACGCCGCCGCGCAAGCCCAAGCGTGTTTGCGCCTGCGTCTGTTCGGCCAGCGCGAGACAAAGCAGCGCCGCCACTATGAAAAACCTGGATGTGATTGTCATACTTCTCCTCCGTGGTAAAATGATTCGACGTTCCGGCGATGCGCCCGCAGCAAATCCACAAGCTGGGGCGCAGTTGAAATGATCTTCCGTCCCTGGTCGTGCGGCACTTCCGTTTCCGCAATGAAGATCAGCCGGCTTTTATGATAGTCTGAAAAAAAATCCGTGGGCAATTGTGCGCCGTTCCAAAATAAAACGACTTTGCCGATGAAACGTTTGCGATGATCCATAGGATTTGCCTCGGCTGCGCGTCGCGATCATGATCATCCTAGAAAAAAACGGCTCGCCCAATGCGTTGTTGGCGCAAGGGGATGATGTCCCGAGGCGGGCGAGCCGCTATTCCTGTCCTGTTCGTGAGCGTCCTGTTGTTGCACAGCAATCCAAACGTCATTCCTGAGTTACGGTTCCTGAATCAAAAACCTTTTGCTGAACCCCTTGGAAAAATTTGAATAACTTCCCGGGTTCGTGCATTCCGTTTTGCATCCCGCAAAGCCGTGCGAACATCTGCTGAAAAGGCAAGGGCAATGCCAGGAAAATGGCCGTTATTTTCAAAATTTGTAAAAGCCTAATAATATGGAAATTGGGGCATGAAAGACGGGGGCTTGATTTTGGCCGTGGAAAACAAAGCAAAAATCTGATGATGTAAAACTTGCGAGGTTGGTGAAGATCGGGCTATAAAATTTTCATCATGAAAAGAGGAAAATACTGCGGCGATTTTTCAATCGTAAAAAGCCGAAATGACCTCTGTTTTGGTCGAAGCGCTGCCGCCTCGATTGCAGACACGCGTGCTGTTATCTTGAAAAGTATATCCCACCCTGTATGTCATCCAGAAGGGGAGTGGTGAAGTTGCAGGCATTATGCCGAGTACTTCACAAGAATCACCTGAATGACATTTCGAGGTGGTGCTCCTACAAATTAGGGAAACAGCCCACTAGAAATCTATGCCGCATTTTTTGATGATGCCGTGGGCGCGATCTTGTGTTTATGCAAATCCGCAACCTTGCCCCTCTAGTCGTAATATATCCATAACTTTTTAGGCCAGGCTTAACATTCCTCGCGGTAAACGTCTCGCCAAGGATACGGCGCCTCATGACCAGGGAAGCTCCTGCGGTTTGCCCAAAACCTGTTACAGTTTTATCGAATTTTAAGCATTCATCAGCCTAAAAGTGACAGGTTGCATCACTTTAATCCACTTTATTGATCATAGGAACGCTGCTATGAGACTGCATTTCATCCGCGCTGTCTTGATCTTGAGTTGGCTGTGCATCAGCGCCGCTTTTCCGCAAAGCTGGAGCAACGAGATTGATTTGGGCGCCGGCTCGACGCCTGATATGGACATCGATCCGGTCACCGGTAAAATCTTCGTCGTTTATCATGATGAAGGCTTGGTATTGGTGGAGTTGAACGCCTCGGGCGCCATTGTTAAGAAAGAAAACGTCAGTGTTGCCACGGCTGACAAGGAAGGCGGTTTTCGATTTGGCGCAACGGTGGCAATTGACCCCACCACCGGATTGCCGCATATATGTTTTCGCGAACCTTTGGGCGGTGATTTTTACAGCATTCACTACACCCGCAAACGCGCCGACGGGAGTTGGACCGGCCCGTTAGAAATCGCCACGAATCTCAGGCGCGCTTACAGTGTGCGCATGGAAGTCGACAGCAAAGGCGTTGTACATGTCGTTCATGGCTTTGCAACGGAAGACGTTTTTGGCGAGGCCATGTATATTCGCATCATCAACGGCGCCGAGGATAGCTTTATTCCGGCTCTCGGGCCGTATCGCGTCGACGATCGCGTGGAAATTGCCGTAGGCAAGGACGATGTGTTGAACATCGTCATCAACCGCCCGGACGATCTTGATAGCGGCGGCCCGGTGTCGTACTATCGCTCGACCAACGGCGGCAATAGCCTGAACAAAATTGGAAGCATTCACTACGGCGGCGCCGGCGGCCGCAACGGCAACGGCGATGTTTTCGCAGATCAATCCGGCAACGTTCACTTTGCTTATGGCTCCGCGCGGGATCAGGCGCGCAACGGCGCACAATCCGTGCGCTATGCCCGCTACCGGGACGGCAGTAAAGTGCGCGACGTGGCGGTTTCGGAGCAAGGCGAGTTGCGAGATTGGCATCAAAACTTGGGCGTTGGTTCGGTGGCGGCAACCAATGATGGCAAGAAAATCGTGCTCGCTTACAATCTGGGCGACGGTGAAGCGCTTTTTGCTCGTCTGTCCACGGATGAAGGCCAAACGTGGGGCGCGCGGCAGCAACTGGCCAGCCAATCCGGCGGGTCGGAGTCGCGCGACAAACATGTTGTGCGCGCTGCCGGAAATAACTTTTATGCCGCTTATCCGTCGTTCGGTAAAGTATATTTGCGCACGCTGCGCGCCGGCGGCGCTCCGCCGGTGGCGAATGCCGGCGGCCCGTACAATGGCGCCGAAGGCTCGCCGATTACCTTCAATTCTTCCGCTTCGACCGATGATGGGCAGATTGTAAGATACCGTTGGGATTGGACCAGCGACGGCGTATTTGATGACAGCACCAACACCCCGCAGATTCAGCATACCTACCCCGATGATTTCACCGGACAAGCCACGCTGGAAGTCGTCGATAATGAGAATGACCGCACTCGCGTGAAGGTGCAAGTCACTGTTGCCAATGTTCCTCCGGTTGCAGATGCCGGCGGCCCGTATGTCGCGTTGCTCAATCAACCCGTGACGCTCACCGGCAGTGCGACAGATGCCGGCGTGCTGGATACTCACACGTTCCGATGGGATTTGAATAACGACGGCACGTTCGATCTGGACGGCAAATCGGTAACGGTAACGTTTGATACTCCCGGCAAAAAACGTGTGCGCGTGCGCGCGATTGACAACAACGGCGGCGTATCTTCGGACACGGCTTCAGTGAATGTCGGCACCGGTGCGCCGACGACAACCAAGATTCCGAATCAAACCGTGGCAGAAGGCACGCCGTTTACGCCCATCGCGTTGGACAACTATGTGACGGATGTCGATAATACGCCCAACCAAATCAGTTGGAGCGCATTCGGCAACACCAATTTGATCGTTTCCATTGTTAATCGCATTGCCACCATCGCGCCGGCAGATTCGGAATGGGCCGGCGCGGAAACCATTTCATTTATCGCCAAGGATCCTACGAATAAAGCGGATACCACGACCGGACGATTTACGGTTACGGCCGTTAATGATCCGCCGCGCCTCAGCACCATTCCGGCGCAACGCAAAGGCGAAGGCAAACCGTTCGACCCGATTACGCTTGATGATTATGTCTTCGATCCCGATCATCGCGACAATCAGATTTCGTGGAGCACCAAACCCAATGCGTTTTTCAATGTGACCATCGCCAATCGCATCGCGACGGTTGCGCCGGCGGATTCGGAATGGGCCGGCGTCAGTTTCATCACGTTCGTGGCAACCGACCCGGGAAATGCAATTGACAGCGTGCGCGCGCGTTTTACCGTTGACCCGGCCAACGATCCGCCGCGGATTGCCGCCATTCCCGAGCAAACAATCAAGCGCGGTGAGACCTTTGCGCCGCTCAATTTTGCTGACTATATCAACGACCCGGATGATCCGAAAGATAAGCTGAGGCTCACGGCCACCGGCAATCGCGAGCTAGCCGTTTTTATCAACGGTTTGATTGTGACGATCTTGCCGCCCAATGCCAGTTGGCTCGGCAGTGAGACAATTAATTTTACCGTGCGGGATACTTCCAACGCGGCAGGCACGGTTGCGGTGAAATTCACGGTGCGGGATTCCAACTCGCCGCCGCGCTGGCAGAATGCGGTCAATTATTCCTTCAACGAGGATGATACGTTGCGCATTCCATTGGCGGATCTGCGCGCCCGCGTTAAAGATGATGAAGATCCCGCGAATCAATGGAAATTCTCGTTGGCAGGCAACACCAAAATCAAATTCCGCAACACCAACACCACATTCAATCTGTTTGCTGAGCTGGATTGGCACGGAGTTGAAAGCGTGCAGCTTGTGGTGGATGATGGCAAGGGTATGAAAGACTCAGTGGCAACGCAAGTCACCGTGGTTTCCATTCCTGACCCGCTGCGCGCCTTCCGCGTGCTTTCGCCTATCGGCGAGTTTTACTCCACGCGGCCGGCCAGCATTACCTTTGATTGGGAAGACACCGCCGATCCGGAGAACCCCGGCAGCACGATCAACTATCTCTGGTTGCTGAGCAAGAATGCAGACTTCAGCAACATCATCAAACAAGTGCAGCTTGCAAACAAAAGCGAGCATGACTTGCAGCTTGACAATAGCATCGAAGGCGGCTTCCATTTTTGGAAAGTTATTGCCTCGGGCGCGACCGGAACGTTCGTCGAATCCTCGAATTTCGGCTCGTTCACCGTTCCGCCCGCGACTTCG
The DNA here is from genome assembly GCA_030263535.1 of Cytophagia bacterium CHB2. Taxonomy (NCBI): domain Bacteria; kingdom Pseudomonadati; phylum Bacteroidota; class Cytophagia; species Cytophagia bacterium CHB2. Next base: position 1,250 of record SZPB01000169.1, on the reverse strand, counting down.
GTCGGCGAAACGAACGGCAGCATTCCTGAAACGTTTGGCTTGCGTCCCAATTACCCGAATCCCTTCAACCCGCAAACCAACGTCGTGTTCGATCTGGCGAAACCGGGACATGTGCTGGTGACGATCTACGGCGTCGATGGCAAAAAGGTCGCAACACTGGCCGATCGCGAGTTTCAAGCCGGACGCCATACCATGAGATGGGAGGCGCAAGGCCTGGCAAGCGGCACGTACTTTGTCGAATTGCGTGTGACAAACGCCGGTAAGCTGTTGTTTGAAGGAAGGCAAAAGATGTCGTTGTTGCGGTAAAAGCAGGTTGACTCTAACAAAAAAGCCAATCCCGAGAAACGGGGTTGGCTTTTTGTTTTAGAGAATTCTGTTCGACGACGGCTTGGCCGTTGCCTTTGTTTTTAATGCAGTCACCGCGTAGATGGTTCAGCGTTAGGATTTCAATTCCTCAGCCAGCTTGAGCATTAACTCCTCCACACATTCATGCAAGCTCTGGCTAATCGCCTGCACCACGCTCACCGGCAAGCGTTTCTCTGCCGGCGTTTCACAGTCAAAATCGCCGCGCCACACCAAACGCCGCGACGACGCCTCATAAAGCTCAACTTTGAACGCGACCTTGCCGAACCATTGCTCGCCGCGATCCCATTCCTCAAAAGCCAGAATCTTGCCGCGCAGGATATAATCGACGTGCGTTGCAGAAGGAACGGAGATCACATTCTTAAAAAGCCGTTTGCCGTCGATCTGGCGAATGATCTCATCGGTAACCAACTGCGCCGGGCGCGCGGCCCAGCGGCGATAGTGATCGTATTTGACTTCGACCGGCGATTCACGGTAGATCAGGCGATCGTCTTCGTAAATTGTCTCAGCCTTAAATTTTTCGACGCCTAAGACGGCCGCCAAGGTGCCATGATTATTCCCGGTAGTTTCTACGGGTGTAATTGGCGCTTTCGCCAGCGTGTAATAAAACGTTTGCGGCACACCGCCGCAAGCAAGGAGCAAGGGGCAAAGGGCAAAGGGCAGGAATTGAATCCGACATGGCAGGAATCGTTTGAGATGCAAAAATCCCGCATCTGCTTTCGAAACAAATTCGTCGAAAATCATTGCAACGTGTATCCTTTTTAGGGCTTCTTCAATTTTGCATTCGCATCACTGCTGTCCGGTTAAAACTAGAAAGCCACCAAAGCAACTACGATTTTGACTAATATTTATAGGGTCAAGATGCGATTCTATGCTTTGGCATTATT
>SZPB01000168.1 GCA_030263535.1 Cytophagia bacterium CHB2 | reverse complement strand
TCCAATTGGCCACCGAGATCGGTCAGCACTGCCGCCAGCACACGCACGAACCGCCGGTCGGCCTCGTCGCCGGTGCCGAGCTTGCGACGCAGCCGGGCAAGCGCCGGTGGCAGGTTCCAGCCCTGGAGCGGCGCGCCGTTGCGCACTGGCGAGTTGCCGCGCGGACTTGATCCGCCGCGATTCCAGTGCAGCCCCGGCAGAAGATGCTGATGCGGCGGAGCGCGTTGACACAACCGGCAGCCTCGCCGAAGAAGGCCAGGGCAAGCAATATCACAGCAGTTTTTATGTCCGGCGCAAAGGCACATTCAAGTTTCCGGTTGAAATTGCTGCAACATTTTCAAACGGCGAGACCGTGCGTGAGTCCTGGGACGGGCAGGAGATTTGGAAAAAATTCAGCTATCTGAAACCAACGAAACTTGTTTCTGCAACCGTCGATCCTGAGCGCAAGATTCCGCTTGATATCAATTACACCAACAACAGCGCGGCCGTCGAACCTTCGAAGCTAGGCGCGAATAAACTTGCGCTGCGCTGGATGTTTTGGATGCAATTCTTTCTGGATCAGCCGGAATTCTTGAATCTCTTCTCGAATCTCATTCCCGAGTTTTGATTGGTTGTGAGGAGTGTTTTCTTGGCGCTGTTGCGCTGTTTCTGGGAGTATCTTGTCATCCTGAAAGGAGCTTGTGAAGTGCTCGGCCGAATGTCAAGCACTTCACAAGATTCGTTTGAATGACATTTCGAAATGGTATTGCTGCAAATTAAGAATGCAGCGCACTAGCCCGAAGTGCCTGGTTGTAACGAAGCGCGTTTAGACTGGTCATTACGGTGAAAGCCGCGAACCCGAGGAAATATCAATGATAATGCAAAGCTTGAAAAACGGTTTTGTCCGACTAAACTTAAACCGCCGCATGATCATCGTCTATTATCTGACGAGCCTGATCTTTGGCCTGATTTTGATGGCGCCGCTATGGTCGAGTTTGCGCAGTTTTATCGGTGCCAGCGAAATGGGAAGAATTCTGGCCGGCAATTTTGATTGGGATTTTTTGTTCGAGTTTATAAAAAATACGCCCAACTTAATCTCAACTTTGCTCTGGCTGATCGTATTGATCTTTAGCGTTCACATATTTTGGTCGCTTTTTCTTTCCGGCGGAGCATTTGCCGTTTTTGTCAGCGGCGAAAAATACACGCCCGCCGCTTTTTGGGGCGGTGCGGCCAGCTATTTCGGCAGATTTGTACGGCTCGCCGCCTGGAGCTTGCTGCTCGCGCTGGCGCTGATTTTTTTGCAGTTTCTTCCTGATCTTGTGCAGCGTGTTATTTGGGGAAAAGATCCCTATCAAAACATTACGTATTGGATGAGCTGGGTCAAAATCGGGTTTCGGTTTCTGTGCTTTCTTTTCTTCAAACTAGTGCTGGATTATGCCAGGATTCATACTGTCATGACTGGTGAGCGCGTCATGCGTGTTTCGTTTATGGAGGGGCTAAGCTTTGCGAGCAAGAATTTTTTTGCGGCCTTTGGCTTGTCTCTGCTGTTTTTTCTCGCCGGCGCTTTGGTACTATTGCTCTATAATCCGCTGGCGAACAGCCTGTCGGCGCCGAGTAGCTTCATCGTGTTTCTACTTTTTGTCTTACAGCAGCTTTACATATTCTGCCGCAAAGCACTCGAACTCGCTTTGTATGCCGGACAGGTGCATCTGTATCGCGAACGGCAGCAGCTTGTCCGGGAGGAAGAACCGCAACCGGCCAACGAACTGGGCTGGGAAGGCGCGTGGGCTTGATTATTTTCCGTGATGCTAACCACCTGAATCGAAGCAGGAGTTTTGAGCAAAAATTGACTTTCCGGCCACCCCTTGTGGGGCATTGTTCCAACCCGCGAATTTATTGGCTGCAATAGCACCCCACAAGGGGGTGGGACTACAAAAAATTAAGGTAACAGTTTACTAGTGGGCAATTCCTGCTTGCTTCCCGCAGGGATTTGATGTAGATTTTTGATCATCGCATTGTTAGGAGAATATCTCGTGGCGCAAAAAGGTTTTGTTGTTTTTAATTGCATCGTGGCTGGTGGTGCGTCTGCGCCTTGGGATTTTATCGACCAGATTGACGTTACAGCGCTTTTTTAATCAGCCTCCCGTCATTTTGGTTGCGCGCCGCGCTCGCCCGTTTTCCGAGGGCCAATGGGTTGTGGCCGACGAACAGCTTCATTTTCTTTCCATTTCTACGCCACCGGCAACTATTGAAGTTCGATCTCTTCCTAGATCGGGACATAATTGAAAGGGTATTTGATGAAGACGATCTGGTTGTGCTTTTTGCTCTCGTTTACTGCTGCCCTGGCGCAAGATGCCGCGCTTCGGGTCCCGTATGAACGTTTTGCTTTACCCAACGGCTTGACGGTAATTCTGCATGAAGATCACACCACGCCAACCGTGAGCGTGAATGTGTGGTATCATGTCGGCTCCGGCAGCGAAAAGCCCGGGCGCACGGGGTTTGCGCATTTGTTCGAGCATATTCTCTTCGAAGGCTCGAAAAATGTGCCGGAAGGCGCCTTTGACGAATGGCTCGAAGCGGCGGGCGGCAACAACAACGGCTCGACGAACCCCGATCGCACGAATTACTACGAAGAAATTCCCACCAGCGCCCTTGAACTTGCCTTGTTTCTCGAGTCGGATCGCATGGGATTTTTGCTCGAAGCGATGTCGCCTGCGAAAGTCGATGGCCAGCGCGACGTCGTCAAAAATGAGCGCCGGCAAAGCTATGAGAACCGGCCTTATGGTCTGGCATTTCCGACGCTCGGCGAAAATTTGTATGAGCCGAATCATCCGTATCATTGGCCGACCATCGGTTATATGGAAGATCTGAGCGCGGCTTCGTATGAAGATGTGGTTGAGTTTTTTCAAAAATATTACACACCAGCCAATGCGAGTTTGGTCATCGCAGGCGACATCGACCCAAAAGCTGTTAAGGCGATGGTGGAAAAATGGTTCAGCGATGTCAAAGGTCGCCCCAAAGAACCGCCGCAAACCGTGCCGCCGGCTTATCTCAATGAAGAGAAGCGGTTGATACTCGAAGATCGCGTGCAGTTGCCCCGGCTTTATATGGCATGGCTCACGCCGCCGCTGTTTTCGCCTGGCGATGCGGAAATGGATTTGACGGCAAGCGTGCTTGCCGGCGGCAAGAACTCGCGGCTGTACAAGCGGCTCGTCTATGATTTGCAGATTGCTCAAGATGTCTCAGCATTTCAAAACTCGGGCGGATTGGCTTCCAGCTTTATCATCATGGCAACAGCCCGTAGTGGGCATACGTTGGCGGAGTTGGAGAAAGTAATACAAGAAGAGATTGATCGGCTGAAAACAGAGCCGCCACAACCGCGCGAGGTGCAGCGCGCCATCAATCAATATGAGTCTTCTTATCTCAGCGGGCTTGAGCTAGTATCGCGCAAAGCAGATCAATTGAATTCCTACTTCATGCGCACGGGCAATCCCGATTATTTCAATGAGGATTTGGCGCGCTACAAGGCCATTGATCCCGAAGATTTGCGCAGCGCGGTGATGACATTTTTGCGCAACGAGGCGCGCGTCATTCTCAGTGTGGTGCCCGCCGGCAAACAGGAACTGGGCGTGGGAGGTAAGGTGGTGAATGCGGCCCCACCTCAGAATAATTAATGCGATTTGGTGAATTCAGAATCGGCTCATCATTCTTCACTACTAAGGCTAACGCTTATGTATGCATTTAATCATAAATCCAAGACGCGTGCCATGACTGTATGCTTTTGTCTGATTGCGATCTTTCTTCTTGCGGAAACGAACCTTTTCGCGCAAACGCCTGACCGCAGCAAACCGCCGGCTCTTGGTGAACCGCCCGCGCTCAAAACCGCGCCGATTCAGCGTTTCAAGCTTTCCAACGGCCTGCCGGTCGTGTTGATGGAAAAGCATCAGGCGCCAGTGGTTGACATTATTCTCCAAATCAAAACCGGCTCCGTGATGGATCCCGCTGGAAAGGTTGGCTTGGCGAGCTTGACCTTTGCGATGTTGGACGAAGGCGCGGGCAGCCGCAATGCTCTGCAAATCGCGGATGAAATCGATTTTCTCGGCGCGAGCCTGTCAACCGGCGCAGGCTTGCATACCTCGCAAATTTCGTTGCATACGCTGGTTGCACGCGTCGAGGCGGCGCTTGCGATCATGGCAGACGTCGCTTTGCGGCCAACGTTTCCGGCCGAAGAATTGGAACGCCAACGCAAGCAGCGCTTAACCTCCCTGGCGCAGGCGCATGATGAACCAACTGCGATTGCGAGCGCGGCCTTTAATCGTGTCATGTTCGGTGAGCAACACCCCTATGGCCGCATGGCCAGCGGCGACGAAAAGTCTTTGCGCGCCTTCAGCGCGAAAGATTGCAAAGAGTACCACAGCAAAAATGTTACGCCGGCTAATGCCACTTTGATCGTGGTGGGTGATGTTACTCCCAATGCAATTCAATCAAAGCTTGAAGCCGCGTTCGGCAAATGGCAAGGCGATAAGGCGGCAGGCGCGGCGGCATGGCCGGCAACGAAGCAGGTGGAAAGCCGGCAGATTCATCTCATTGACAAACCGGGCGCCGCGCAATCCGTCATTCGTATCGGGCGCATCGGCCCAAGCCGCATGACCGAGGATTATTACGCCTTAACCGTGCTCAACACGATTCTGGGCGGTTCGTTTACCTCGCGCTTGAATCAAAATTTGCGCGAGCAACATGGTTATTCTTATGGCGCGGGCTCGACTTTTAATTTGCGGCCGCAGCCGGGCGCGTTTATCGCCTATTCGAACGTACAAACCGATGTGACTGACAAAGCCTTGACCGAGTTCATGAAAGAGCTGCGCGGCATCTTGGGCGATATTCCCGACGAAGAGTTGGCCCGCGCAAAAAATTATGTGGCGCTCGGCTATCCCAGCAATTTTCAAACGACCGGCCAGATTGCGGGAGAACTTTCTGAGTTGGTCGAATACAACCTCCCGGATACTTATTTCAACGAATACGTGCAGAAAATCCTGGCGGTGACGAAGGCCGAGGTGCAGGCGGCTGCCCAAAAATATATTGACCCGGAAAAAATTGCGATTGTTATCGTCGGTGATCGCGCAAAAATCGAGAGCGGCATTAAGGCGTTGAATCTAGGCGTGATCAATGCCATGACTATAGCGCAAGTTCTCGGCAAAATTCCAAAACTGGAAGGCGCGGATTGAAACAACCTCAGAGGCTTTCATGGCGCAAGATGCTTGGCAGGATTTAGGCCCGATCGAGGAATTTCAAAAGTCAGCCTTGACTGAAATTCATCTCGGCAAAACGCCGGTCGCGATTTCTTATCGGGACGGTGAATTCGGCGCCGTGTCCGGCGTGTGTAATCATGTGGGCGGGCCGTTAGGACAAGGTCGGCTGGACGGCGACTTCATCGTTTGCCCGTGGCACAATTGGAAATTTCATCGCAAAACCGGGGTGGGCGAGCCGGGCTTTGAAGATGACATCGTACCGAGCTATGAAGTGAAAGTCGAAGGCGGCCGCCTGCTCTTGCACGCCGAGCCGCGCAACAAACGCCAGAAAAAACCGCATGCGCCGCATCCGCTCAGCCGTCCTATCAAGCGTGAGGACGGCCACATTCGTGTCGCGGGAATTTCGACCACCGCAATTGATCCGGCGAATCCAAGATATTCCACCTCCGAAGCGTTGTTGGAAATTGCGCTCAAGCACGCCTCTGAGCAGTTGCATTGCGAAACGAAGCTGATCAAGTTGAGCTATTTGCGCTTTCGCAATTGCGAGGGATATTACTCCAAAAGCGCGCAGGCTTGCACCTGGCCGTGCTCGATCACGCAGATGGATGACAAAGACGAGATGGTCGAAGTCTACGAGGCGTTGGTGCATTGGGCCGATGTCATCGTGCTTGCCACGCCGATTCGCTGGGGGCAAGCGAGTTCGCTGTTTTTCAAAATGGCGGAGCGTTTAAATTGCGTGCAGAATCAAGTCACGATCCGGGATCGCGTGTTGCTGCGCAATAAAGTTGCGAGTTTCATCATCACCGGCGGGCAGGATAACGTGCAGGGCGTAGTCGGCCACCTGCTGGGCTTTTTTTCAGAATTGGGATTTTACTTCCCGCAATTCCCATTCATCGCACACTCGCGCGGCTGGTCTGCGGAAGACATGGAGCAGAATGTCATCGATGTCATGAAGAGCCAGGAATTGCGCGAAGGCGCAAAGGAATTGGTTGGGCGCGCTGTTGATTTGGCGCACACGCTGCTCGGCCTCGAACGCCTCGTCGAGCGCACGCCGCGCGGCGGCCGCAAGGCGCACAAGCTGGAGGTGGCGGCGCTGGCGTGATGATCAGTTTTTACTTAATTCTGATCGAGGATTTAATTTAGTTCTATGTCGTTTGATGTGAGTAATTCTGAAATAAAAAAATCGCCACGGATGCACACGGATGTAACACGGATCAAAAAACGACACCGGTTTTCAGACAAGCCGCAAATGGCCTTAATTATCCGTGAAAATCCGTGCTCATCCGTGGCTTGAAAATCTTTGACTGTAGCTTCGTTGCGCTAAGTCGATCGGTAACAAGTGAATATTTTCTCATTGATCTTCATTGCCCTTGCCTGCAACCTCGCGATCGCACAACAACCTGTTGTTAATAACAAGACTCAACCCTTTCTCCTCGTGCTCGGCATCGCCCAAGATGGCGGCGTGCCGCAAGCCGGAACCAAACATCATCCCGGTTGGGAGGATGCGCGCAGCAAGCGCCGCGTCGTTTGCCTCGCCCTGATCGATCCCGCCACCAACGAGCGCTGGCTTATCGAAGCCACGCCTGATTTCCGCGAACAATTGCATCTGCTGGATGTCGCAGCGCCGGTGGAAAAATCGCCCGGACTCGACGGCATTTTTCTCACCCACGCCCACATGGGACATTACACCGGCTTGATGTTTCTCGGCCATGAATCGCTGGGCGCGAAAAATGTTCCAGTGTTTGCCATGCCCAGAATGCACGGTTATCTCAGCAAGAATGGGCCCTGGGATCAACTCGTGCGCTATCAGAACATTGATTTGAAATTATTGCAGCATGATGTTGCCGTACAGTTGAATGATCATCTCTCGATTACGCCATTCCTTGTTCCGCATCGCCAGGAGTATTCCGAAGTTGTAGGTTTCCGCATTACTGGGCCAAATCGTTCCGTGCTGTTCATCCCGGATATTGATAAATGGGAATTGTGGGATGAGCAGGGCACCCGCATAGAGGATATGATTGCCTCAGTCGAAGTCGCATATCTTGACGGCACTTTTTACGCCAATGGCGAAATTCCCGGCCGCGATATGTCTACTTTTCCGCATCCGTTTATCACCCACAGCATGCAACGTTTCCAAACGCTGCCCGACGCTGAACGCGCAAAGGTCCGGTTCATTCATCTCAATCACACGAATCCTGCTTTGCTACTGGAAAGTGAGGCGCGCCGGACAATTAAGAAAAACGGTTTTCGCGTGGCGCAGGAGGGGGAAAGGGTGGAGTTGTAGCAGGGAGCATTAGCTGAATCTCTTGCAGGAGAGCCTGGCAAAGCACTCCGGAACAAGCGGAATACTTGTAGCCATGGTTTGCCGGAAAATTTAGGTTGAATGCGAAGCTAACCCTGAGGTCGCTTGATTGATTCTACCCTGTGAAAGCTCAACCAGTTTCTGCGGCCGTTCGGTGGTAAAAAAATAGCGCCAGCGTTTGCGCGTTTGCAACTCCACGCCCATGCCGCTTTGCGCGACATAGGCAAAGGTATTGCGCAAATCGTAACGCACACCCCAGCCGATGAAGCGCGAAAAAAGATAAGGTTCCGGTTTGATGCTTTCAATCTCCTTCCAGCGCAGGCGCGTGCGCACAAAACCAAAGCCAAAAGAGATGCCCGTCTCCGTGACTTCAATCGACAATCGCCGAAACGTGAAGGTGGCGGCGATGAGCGCGAGCACAGCCGCAATCATCACTACCACAAGCCAGGTAGGCAGATGAGGCCAAAGCAGGACCAGAACAACAACAAGCAACGAGGCCGACCCGATGGCGAGGGCCAGCAGGCGCAAAATCCAACGCTTCATCGGTTGATATTCGCGATACAAAACAGCTTTGGAGGTTTTCATTTTTCGCGCAAGTTTGAAGTTGACCGTTGCAGGTGCATGCCGCGACGCCAGCGTCAATCTAAGGGGAACATTTCAAAAAAGCAATGCTGGTGAAGGCTCAAACGCATTAAATTTACTGAAATTCACCTTGACTTTTTAGCGAGATAGCCTTATTTTGGCGTCGCTTTTTGAAGGCCAGGTAGCTCAGTCGGTAGAGCAACGGACTGAAAATCCGTGTGTCCGCAGTTCGATTCTGCGCCTGGCCACAACCTCACAGCAAAGCCGCGCGGTTTTGCTGTTTTCGTTTGCGTGTCTCAAGCTGGTGTAGCTCAGATGGTAGAGCGGCGCACTCGTAATGCGCAGGTCAGCGGTTCGATCCCGCTCACCAGCTCGTATTTCACTTCACAAGTTGATTGAATACCCTGATTTCTCTACCCGTTTTCCATCATGACTAAATCTCTTCTCTTGCTCGCCGCGCTGTTTCTTCCCGCGATGTCACTTGCTCAATCCACCGGTTATACCTTTTTGCGCACGCCGGTGGGCGCGCGCCAGGCTGCCATGGCCGCGAGCTTTGTTTCCATTTCAAAAGATGCGCACAGCATCTACTACAATCCCGCAGGACTGGCCGACATGTCCACGCGCGCCGCGACGTTTGGCTACATTAATAACATCCTTGATGTGCAAGATTTCTTCGGCGCCTATGTCATGCCGCACAAGCAGGGCAGTTACGGTTTTGCGCTGCAATATACCGACTACGGCGATTTTAAGCGCACGAATGAATTCGGTGAAGAGCTGGGCAGTTTTAGTGCAAACAACATGATTGCCTACCTGAGCTATTCGCGGGCGCATTCCGAGCGTCTCCTTTTGGGCGGCAATTTGAAGTATATCCGTTCCGCGCTGGCGGATTTTTCTTCGGATGCCTTCGCTCTCGATCTTGGTATGATTTATCATTCCAGCTTGTTTGATAATCTGGCTTTTGGCGCGGGAGTTTTCAATCTCGGGCGCGTGCGTCAAGCGTTTGACGGGACCAAAGAAGATTTGCCGCTGAATTTTCAACTCGGCGTTTCGAAACGCCTGGCGCATTTGCCGCTGATGTACAGCCTGACACTGGTGGCGTATCCCGATGAAGACATCCAACTCCGCGCCGGCGGCGAGTTCAATCTTTCGCAAAACGCCTATTTGCGTTTGGGCTACAACACGCTTGGGCGCGATCAGAAGGTCGGCACCGACAGCGATCGCTTCGCCGGACTTTCGATCGGCTTGGGGCTCGATTATCGCCAATACAAATTCGATTACGGCATGTCGTCCTTCGGCGAAATCGGAAATCTCAACCGGCTAAGCATGTCGATCATTTTCTGAAACCGCGTTGTAGCGGAGATCTTGTTTAAAAAAATCAGCCAGTGAGTTCGTACTCATTGGCTTTTTCATTTTATAGCGGTTTTAATTGTGTCGAACTTGTCATTCTGCAAGAATCTTGTGAAGCTGCCGTCTAAAATCGAATTTTCACAAGATTCATCTCAATAACACATTCATCAATGGCAAAACGCTATCATATCATGTTGGAGGTAACTTTATGCACATTGGATTTATTGGCCTCGGCATCATGGGCCGGCCCATGGCAGAACACTTGCTGAAGGCGGGTTATCGCTTGACGGTATTCAATCGTACCGCGAGCAAAACCAAGTCACTAGTGGCGCAAGGCGCAGAGGCCGCCAATTCGCCGGCAGAGCTGGCGGTCTCGTGTGACGTTATTATTACGATGGTGCCGGATACCGCTGACGTTGAGGAGGTTCTGTTCGGCAATGCCGGTGTGAAGGAGGGACTCTCTGCAGGAAAGATTGTTATTGACATGAGCACGATTTCGCCGGAAGCTACGGAGAAATTTGCCGAACGTATGCGCGAATCAAACTGCGAGATGCTCGACGCGCCCGTGAGCGGGGGAGAACCGGGCGCCATTGCCGCGACATTGACGATCATGGCCGGCGGCAAGCAGGAAATTTTTGAAAAGTGCCAGCCGATTTTTGCAACGCTGGGCAAGAATATCGTTTACACCGGCAAGAACGGCAACGGCCAGCGCACCAAGCTGGTGAATCAAGTCATCTGTGCCCTGAACATTCTCGCGATGACAGAAGGCTTGCGCCTGGCCAAGCTTTCCAAGCTCGATTTGCAGACCACGCTACAAGCCGTCAGCGGCGGCGCTGCCGGCTCGTGGATGTTGAACAATCTCGCGCCGCGCATTTTGAAAAACGATTTCGCGCCGGGATTCATGATGCGCCTGCAGAGTAAAGATTTGCGCCTGGCGGCAGAGCTGATGCAAAGCCTGGGCAAAGAGTTTCCAGGCACGGCTTTGACCCATCAACTCTTTCAACAAGCTGTGGAAAAAGGCTTGGGAGAGCAAGGCACGCAGGGGTTGATCAATTTGTTTGCCGCGACGTGAGCCGGTGTTGCAGAGGCTCAACTCGTTTCGTTACTGATGTATTCAAAGCCTCGAAAACGTTTGAGAATAGGATCATCAAGTTTTCCTCACTTGCCGAGTGACACACGATTCTGCTGGTGAACGTTTTCGAGGTATTCATTCCTATCCCCGCAAAAAACTTCGAGAGTCAATCGGTAATCGTCACCGGAATATTGATATCGATGTCCGACTCATCACTGCGGTCTGCGCCGTTCTTGGGCGTATTATCAAAATGGCTGAGGACGACATTCAACGAATTTGTCGCGCTGCCCGTGACCGCGCCGCCTGCTAAAACCGCAACTGTGAATTCCAAACCCACCGGCAGATTGTTGCTGTCTTTGTCGGTAATCGTCACCGTGAGCCTTCCGGCCAACGCGCCTTGTGGTGTGTAGAAAAATTGATGCGCTTCCGCTTCTTCTTTCACCTCTTCCGTAATGTCTTCTGCCGGATTCTTTGATTCGTCGAGCAATTCAACTTTTCCGGTGTAGGTGCTGCCGGCTTTCAACGTGAGCGTGCCGAAAGTCGGTGCCGCGCCGCCGTCACCGTCCGGGTCCTTGAACGTTGCGGTAACAACATTGCTCGTGCCGTTTTCCGTGAGTGACAAAGTCACTGTGGTGATCAACTCTTGCTCGTTGCCATTGTCCGGGTTGGTGGGATTGTCTTCCTTGCAACTCCACAACAGGAGCACCGGAAGAAGCAAGAGCAACATTCCTCTGCGATGATTGCGTTTGTAGTTCATGTTACGACTCCTTTGCAGTTTGGTTGAGATATGAGTTGGACTCAAAATTTTGTTCAGCGTGAATCGCCAACTGCGGCAGCGTATTTATTCTTGTTCAAATTTACCGAAGGGAATTTGCAGGCGCAGAATGAAGCTGCGGCCGGGATCATCAATGAAATAACGATAACGGCTGAGATAATCGCGATACCTCGTATTGAGAACGTTTTGCACGCTGGCGTCGAATATTACAGGCTGCGCCGCAAGGTCAAATTGAAAGCCCAGGCTTGCATCCACCAGCGCATAAGGCGCCGGCGGCTTGGCATAATCGGCATTTGCCGGAACGCGTGTTTGCCGGCGCACGAAGGTGCCGCCCAGATCAAGATGCGCGTTCGTAATGCCCCTCAGCTTGGGCAAACGCCAGTGCGTAAACAGGCGAAAACGATCGGCCGGCATTTGAATGAGCGGCTCGCTGGCCTCCAGATTTTGGCCGTACACGATCGCGGCGCTTACACCCAGTTCAAAAAAATCCGTGAATTGATGGTGGACAAAGCCGTCGAAACCGCGGATAACGGCGTCAGCCTGCCGGTAGCGAAACGTCGGAAATGCGCCGCGAATGGTGAGCGTGGGTTCGGGCTGCGGCATTAAAAAAATCAAATCGCGCATGCGATTATTGTAGAGGCTCAACTCGGCGCGGCTTCGTTCGCCATCATGCTTGAGCGTGAGATCGGCTTGCAGGCTGCGTTCGCTTTTCAAATTCAGATCACCGATCTCGAATTGCGCCGTGCCGTGATGCACGCCATTGCTGTACAATTCATTGATGCCCGGCGGGCGCCATGCCGTGCCGAGGTTCATACCAAGCGACCAGGAGGGCCCCAACTGATAAAGCGCGCCAAGCACGCCGGTGAGATTATTATAGCGGTGATTTGTTACAACGATTCTTTGTTGGCTAATGCGATAAACCTTCATCTCCCGCGCCTCAAAACGGCCGCCGAAGTTGATCGTCCAGCGACCGCGAGCCCAGGTTTCAAGCGCGTAAACGCCTCCGGAGTAGGCCCGAAAATTGGGAATAAGCAAAATCGTGCCTTGTTGCACGTTGCCTTGGCGAACACCGCTCACGCCGAGCCTGCCAAAGAAATTGTGCGCGGGTTGATGGCTGAACGCCAGTTCCACAGAATGCGTGGTCAGCGTCAAATCGAAGGAAGGCCGGGCGCGCGCCGCCAGCGAATCGTTGTAAGGTTTGTGCGCATCGAACTCCTGGCGGTGGTTCTGCTGCCAGCCGTATTGCACCTCGAGGCGGCCTAGGCGCGCAAATTGAATTTGCGATTTCAATGAGAGCAAATTGTGCACGATATCCTGTTTGGGCGGGCGCAGGTCGTAGCTGAAATCCGTTTTGGTCAATGGCCGGCCGCGTTCGATTGCGCGTAGCAAATCGGTTGTGTTGCCGATGTGCGCACCGCTAAAAATGCCCAATTCCGTGCTGAAATGGCTCAGGTTTAATTCCGTGCTAAAACGCGTGCTCTGATACCCGAAACCCAATGCGGCGTCACGCTCGAAAAAACCGGAATTGCGCATGTTATAATCCGGTGTTTGGGCGTCGCCGGCTTTGCGCAAACTGCCTTGCAAGCGCCAGGCGAAACCGGGAATTTTTTTCATCGCGCCTTCCAGCAGCAACGAACCGGAGCCTTGCAGATTATTCGAAAAGCCGTTGAGCCACACCTGCCCGCCGAAACCCGGCGTATCGCGCAATGCGCGTGGTTCGATGCGAATCACGCCGCCGATGGCATTGGAGCCATACTGCACGCCGGCCGCGCCTTTCAACACTTCGATGCGCGCCGGCGCGAACGGATCGATCTCCGGCGCATGTTCACCGCCCCATTGCTGGCCCTCTTGCGCCACACCGGCATTCAACACCAGAATGCGATCACTATGCAAGCCGCGCACAACCGGCTTGGCGATTGATGGTCCGGTTTGCATGACGGTGACGCCCGGAATATCTTTGAGCGTCTCGCCCAACGATTGGCCGCGTGCTTTTTCCAGCTCGGCCGCGCGCAACACCGCCACGGATTGGCTTGAGCCGGTGAGACTGCTGTGATCATTGGCATCGGCCGTAACCGTGACTTCTTGCTCCTCAAGCGGAGTAACGGCCAAACGAAATTCATAATTCAAATCCTGCGAAAAGGTCAGCGTCTCTGTGACAGTGGCATATCCCAGCAAACGGCAAATAATTTTGTGTTGCCCGGCCTGAATGTCTTTTATTTCGAATTGGCCATCTTCATCGGTGACCGTGCCGCGGCGTAAATCTGGAAAATAGACTTGTGCACCGGGAAGCGGCCGCTTGAGCTGGCGATCGATCACCTTGCCGGTAAATATCACTTTTGTACGGCCCTGCGGCTGTGCAGTGTTTTGAGCGTACACATATTCACCTGCACACCAAAGCGACAAAAGCGAAAAGGAGCACAGAACTAGTTTTCGCATGAACGTAACCTCTTAAAATAATCGAATGGCACCTCGGATTGGAGAATCATCCGGTGATGCTGTCGAATTCGAAATCAAAAAAGCATGTCGAGCCAATGAAACGATGCGCAAAAAGACACGAGGGCAAGTCGTGTTTATGCCAGAAAATATACCGGCGCAAAACGCTTCATTGCGCGTGACAAACGCAAAAAATGAAAAAGCGAAACGAAAAATTAGGCAAGAACAGCAGGAGGGGCGCGCAGATTGGAATGGATGGCGCAGTAGAGAAGGTTGAAATGGGGTGTTGCTGTGATGGTGAGGCAAAACGTTTGTGGGGCGCTTACGGTTTCATCAGAAAAATTGACCGCGATATTGGCCAACGAGTACAAACACGCCACGCAATTGTAGCCATGCGTTTGCTGGAATTGTACGCCATCATCCGGCTGAAAGGCCGCAACTCCTGCGTTGCCCGGCGGCCAGTTGCCGTGTTGATGTGCCAGTTCGGCGGTGACGCTGAGCAGGAGTAAAACCAAACTCAGAGAGACGGCGACAACGGGTCTCCATTTCCCTGTCATCAGAAGGCTCCGTTTTTGTGATTAAAAGCGTTCAAGTAATTTCCCTCAACAATGGTTTTGCGTCTATTATTCCCAACAAGGCACACAACAATACAAAAATTTTCAAATAAACGTCAAATGAATTTTAGCGAATTGCTAAAAACTACCAACGCCACCAGGGCCTTTTCCCTTCCGGACCGTGATCGTTTTTGAGAAGTTCTTGCAGATATTCCCTATCGGCGAGATCTTTGGGGCGGTACGTGTCTTTTGTTTGAATCAATAATTCGGGTTTGAGAAAAGGGATGTTCACGCCATTGAGTTCCGCCATTTCGACGTGTGCGGCAGCTTGTTCATAGGTAACGCTACAAGCCTTGGTCATCAAGTCAATAACGATTTCATCTGCTACGCGCACCACTTGATAGCTGGCCACCTCATGCGCTTCGATCTCGCGAATAGCCTGATCGGGGAGATAGAGCAACGTTTGTTTTATTTTTTTGATATTTTCCAGCGACCCGTCGATCAGAAGATCGATGTCACTCGTGCCGCGCAAGTAGCCGTGATAAATAATTGCAAAACCTCCGATGACGACGTAACGCACGCCCGAGGCGTTTAATTGCCGGCAAAGCTCAATCAAGTCTTCCGGTGTCGCGTCGCGAGAAAACTCTGGACGCGCATTTGCATCATCCATCGATCGGCTTCCTCAAACGTTTTGAACCGGTAAAGCCCGCGTGGACAAACCGCGGTTGTGCCGCGCAGTTGCTGCATCGTTTTCAGCCAGCGCGCGGCGGCGGCAGGCGAGGAATCGACGCCGCGCCGGTGACCGACAACTTTCACG
>SZPB01000167.1 GCA_030263535.1 Cytophagia bacterium CHB2 | reverse complement strand
ATCTCCGGTTGATGAGCCTGTCGAATCTCCGGTTGATGAGCCTGTCGAATCTCCGGTTGATGAGCCTGTCGAATCTCCGGTTGATGAGCCTGTCGAATCACCGGCGCAGTTTTGGATGGCGCCAATTTGAAATAAAGCGTATCCGGCGAAGGTGTGATCAAGGTCAAATAATGAATCTCCGCGAGAAACTGCAAAGCGGCATTGACGAGGGATGCGGTGGTATTCTCGCCGAGCATGCGGGCAATTTCGTCGCTACGCCACTGAATGATATGCCCAACGTCAACCTCCGCGTCGCGCAACACGTGGTAGACGTCGTGTACGACTTCGGGTTCGGGGTTGTCGTTATCAATAAAAAATTCCTGCAAAAATAAATCTTGCGGCGAATAAAAGATAATGCAATCGGCCGGCTCGTCATCGCGGCCGGCGCGCCCGGCCTCTTGATAGTAGGCCTCTAGCGTGCCCGGCATGTCAGTGTGCAAGACAAAGCGCACGTTGGATTTGTCGATGCCCATGCCGAACGCATTGGTGGCAACGATGCAGCGGATTTTTTCGTTCACGAACAACTCTTGCGCAAATTTGCGCGCCGGCAAATCCATGCCCGCGTGATAGCCGGCAGCCTTGATTTTTTCTTCGGTCAATGCAGCAACCAAATTGTCGACACTCTTGCGCGTGCCGGCGTAGACAATGCCCAGACCCTCGTGGCGGCGGAGATAGTCGCAAATATGGCTGACTTTATCCGCGGAGTGTTTGACGGCAAAACGCAAATTGGGCCGGTCAAATCCGGCGATGAAGATCTTGGGATTGTCCAGTTTGAGTTGTTTGAGTATATCATCGCGCACGCGCTGCGTCGCGGTTGCGGTCAACGCCATGATGCGTTGGGCGTTGAGCGTATCGACCGCGCGCCGCAATTGCAAATAGGAAGGCCGAAAATCGTGGCCCCATTGCGAGATGCAATGCGCTTCGTCAATCGCAAACAGCGAAATGTTCATGCCGTGCAACTGTTCGATGAAATAACCGGATTGGAAACGCTCGGGCGTGACATAAAGCAGTTTGATGCGGCCCGCACGCGCTTCGTGCAGGCGCTCACGGTTCTCCTCCGGCGTTAAAGTGGAATTGATAAAGCCCGCGGGATAACTCTTGGCGTGTAATTGATCGACCTGATCTTTCATCAAAGCAATCAGCGGCGAAACCACCAGCGTCAGCCCGTCAAAAAGTAACGCCGGCAGTTGATAGCAAAGCGATTTGCCGCCGCCGGTTGGCATGATGGCCAGCACATGTTCTCCGGCCAGAACCGCAGCAAGAATTTCGCTTTGCCCCGGCCGAAAGCGCCGGTGCTTGAAAACCGTGTGCAGCAAGCCTTCGGCCTGTTGCAAAACTTGATCGAGGTGATTCATGCGTGTGCCCCGAATTGCGCGCTAACGTTCGCATGATGCCAAAAGTGCGGGTGAATTGCAAGCCGATTTTTTTTGCGCAGGCCTAAAATGCTTGCATCAACCCAAAAATCTGTTAGCTTGATTCCAATCGTATTTCGGCTCTCCGAAGCCGGGCTGCGGGGACGGCCGGGCTTCGTTCATCATGAATCAAGGAAGGAGTTTATTCACTATGGCACGTCGCATCGTAGACATGAGCGGCAACATTCTCGAGCTGCCGAGTTTCGATCGCAGATGGCTGCGCTGGGTTGCGCTCGGGGTTGTTGCCGGTTGGCTTTTGCTAACCTCGTTTTATACCGTAGACGCCGATGAAGTCGGCGTGATTCAACGTTTCGGCAAGTATGTGAGCACGGTCAATCCCGGGCTGCATATGAAAATTCCGTTTGGCATTGAGACGGTTAAGAAGGTCAAAGTACAGCGTGTGCTGAAAGAAGAATTCGGCTTTCGCACCACCGGCACGGGTGTGCGCAGCGAATTTACCACGGCCAACTTAAATTCGGAGGCGCTCATGCTGACCGGCGACCTGAGCTGCGCGCTGGTGGAGTGGATCGTACAATACCGCATCAAGGATCCCCGGGCTTATTTGTTTCATGTGCGCGACATCACCGGCACGATTCGCGACTTGACGGAATCCGCCATGCGCCAGGCGGTGGGCGATCACAGCGTCGATGAGGTTATTATAACCAATCGGCAGGAAATCTCGCGAGAAGTGCATGATCTCTTGCAGCACATGCTGGATACGGTCGAGGCCGGCGTCGATATTGTCACGGTCAATTTGCAGGATGTCAACCCGCCGGAACCGGTACAACCCGCATTCAATGGCGTGAATGAAGCCAAGCAAGAGCGTGAACGCATTATTAATGAGGCGTTGGAAGCCTACAACAAAATCATCCCGCAGGCGCAGGGCGAGGCCGAACAGATTATGCGGCAGGCGGAGGGATATAGCGTGAATCGCATCAACCGCGCCACCGGCGAGGCGGAAAAGTTCATGGCGATCTGGCAGGAATACAATCGCGCCCGCGATGTTACGCGCCGCCGCATGTATTTGGAAACCATGCTGGAGGTTATGCCCAAGGTCAAAGAAGTGTATATCATCGATGACAAGCAGAGCAATCTGATTCCACTGCTGCAAATGCGCGGTATCGAGAAAGGAGGAGGCCAATGAGACCGAAAACAAAAATGATCTTGCTGGTGTTTGCCGCTTTTGTTGTTGTGTTGCTCGCCGGCAATGCCTTTTATACGCTGGATGAAACCGAACAAGCGATCATCACGCAGTTTGGCGAGCCGATTGGCAAGTCGATTCGCGATGCCGGTTTGCATATCAAGACGCCGTTTATCCAAAAAGTCACGATCTTTGACAAACGCATACTCGCGTGGGATGGCGATCCCAATCAAATTCCCACGGAAGACAAGAAGTATATCTGGGTGAATACCTTTGCGCGCTGGCACATCGTTGATCCGTTGAAGTTTTATCAATCGGTGAATAATGAGTTGGCGGCGCGCAGCCGGCTGGACGACATTATCGACGGCGTCACGCGCGATATTATCGCCCAGAACCCGCTGATTGAAGTGGTACGCGACAGCAACCGCGAAATGAAAATCATTGTCGAAGGCGACTCCGGCTCGGTGGAGCCGGTGGCCGGGTTGCAAGCCGTGGAAACCATTTCCAAGGGGCGCACCCAAATCATGGATGTGATTCTTGCCAAAGTCAGCGAGACCGTGCCGCAATACGGCATCGAAGTCATTGATGTGCGCATCAAACATATCATCTATATCGAAGAAGTGCTGCAGAAAGTCTACGAACGCATGATCTCGGAACGCAAGCGCATTGCCGAAAAATACCGTTCGGAAGGCCAGGGCGAGCGCGCCAAAATTGAAGGCCAGCGCGAGAAGGATTTGCAGGCAATCACTTCAG
Organism: Cytophagia bacterium CHB2; assembly: GCA_030263535.1. Classification (NCBI taxonomy): domain Bacteria; kingdom Pseudomonadati; phylum Bacteroidota; class Cytophagia; species Cytophagia bacterium CHB2. The sequence continues at coordinate 9,983 of SZPB01000167.1, read as the reverse complement.
AGGCTTACAAACAGGCGCAGTTGATCAAAGGCGCCGCCGATGCGCGCGCCGCGAAGATTTATGCCGATGCTTTTAATCGCGATCCCGAGTTTTATTCGTTTCTGCAAACGCTGGAATCGTACCGCAGCACGCTCAATGCGAACAGCACAATGTTTTTGAAGACAGATTCAGATTTTCTCAAATACCTCAAAAACGCCTCCGCCCGCTAATGGAGATCTTGCACCAGCGCGGCAATGAAACCCCATTGCCGCCGCCGGGCTTTAAATGTGAATGCGCCGTCCCCGAAGCCTGCGCGTTTGCGGCGCTGCCGGATAAAGATTTTCACTTTTTATTACAAAGTACTTGACAATTTTGATAACTTGTTGTATCGTATGCCATGAAATCGCACACCGCCGCGTCCACACCTGCGCCTGAACCCTTGGCGATGCATGATTATGCCATGGAAAATCTGCGCTTCATCCGCAAGACGATGGAGCGTGCAACCTCGTTCACTGCGGTTCCCGGCGGAGGCATGGTCGCGATTGGCCTCACCGCGGGCGCCACAGCGTTCGTCGCGCCTTCACCCACGGCCGGGGAGAGATGGTTATTTCTCTGGCTGATTGAAGCGGTGCTCGCGTTCGTAATCGGCATTTTGATGATGCGCCGCAAAGCGCGCGCGGCCAATGTTGCGCTGCTCTCCGGACCCGGTGGGAAATTCATTCTCAACTGTTTTCCGCCGATGCTAGCGGCTCTGCTGTTGACGGGTGCGCTGGTACAGCAAGGCAGGTTTGAGTTTTTGCCCGGAATGTGGTTGCTGCTTTACGGCGCCGGCGTCATCACGGGTGGTGCATTTTCTGTGCGCGTCGTTCCCCAGATGGGAGTGAGCTTCATGATTGTCGGTGCCATCGCCTTATTTTCGCCCCTTGCCTGGGAAAATTGGTGGATGGCAATTGGCTTTGGCGGCCTGCACATTTTTTTTGGTTTGATTATCGCACGGAGGTATGGTGGCTAAACAAAATGCATTGCCCAAGACTCGCGCCATGACCGCCTCTTCCGAAACGCCGGAAACACGCACGATGCGCGTGGTGCGCGGTTTGGTGACGCCCACCGGCCAGCCGCCGTTGGATCGTATCATTCACGATCGCATACGCTTGGCGATTGTCAGCGCTCTGGCCGCCAATGAGGTTATGACATTTTCGGAACTCAAACAGCTTCTGCAAACCTCGGACGGCAATCTCAGCGTGCATGCCCGCAAGCTGGAAGAAGCGCATTACCTCAGCGTCACCAAATACTTCGAGGGCAAAACGCCCAAGACCGAGTACCGCTTGACCAAAGCCGGCCGCCGCGCTCTGGAAAATTATCTCGGCCAAATGGAATCACTCATTCAGGCGATGCGCGACCAGTAGGCGCGTTTTTTTAACCCATTTAACTTTAATTCACAAAGTGCTTTTTATGCACACTGCAATTATTATGGATGGCAACGGCCGTTGGGCGCAAGCGCGAAGCCTGCCTCGCATTGCCGGCCATCGCGCCGGCGCCGAAGCCCTGCGACCCATTGTCGAAGCCGCGCCAAATCTGGGGATCCGGTGCCTGACGGTTTACGCCTTCTCCTCGGATAACTGGCAGCGCCCCGGCCCTGAAGTCTCCGCGCTAATGCAACTCTTGCGCGCCTATCTCAACTCGGAAACCTCGAAGTGTGTTGCCGAGGGCGTGCGTCTTTCGATTATTGGCAGGCGGGATCGTCTCTCACCCTCATTGTGCCTGGCGATCGCGCAGGCTGAAGCAGCCACGGCATCCGGTCGCGTGCTGCATTTTCGCATTGCAGTCGATTACTCCTCCCGGGATTCGATTATGCGGGCGGCGCAGGGCTGCGCGCAAACCGGAGAAATCTCGTCACAGCGATTTGCGCACGCACTCGGCGCTGCGGTTCACGAGGCTGCTCCCGCGCCCAATGTCGATCTTCTCATCCGCACCGGCGGCGAACAGCGGTTGAGTGATTTTTTGCTGTGGGAATGCGCCTATGCCGAGCTGGTTTTTTTGAAGATCATGTGGCCGGATTTCAAACCATCGGATCTCGAGGCTGCTGTGAACGAGTTTTGCCGGCGCGAACGCCGTTTCGGAGGCCTTCCTGAAACGATCACCGCTTCCCGCGTTGCCCGGACAGCTCTCAAACCGAGAATGAGCCTTGCTGAAAAAACGTCTTTCTAAAAGACGTAAAACATGCGCAAACGCTTCAACATGCGGTTGCTAATTGCTGTGATCGACATCAACGAGGAGAAACAACGAATGAGATGGGAACGTGTCACAATTTTTTTACGGCTGAGCTGCTTGATATTAGGAGCTGGCAGCTTCGGCGTAGCCTGGCATCTAACCAGGATCGGTTCATCGGGCATCGAGGATGTCCCACCGCCTTTCATTTTACTGGCAGGTCTCGCTGGGCTTGGATTCTTATGTATCGCCGTTATCGGTCGATACCCTCGACCTGGTGATGGCAAAAGCGATTCGCAAAGGTGAATAACTGGCCGTCGAACAACAACATCAAGCGCACGGACGGTGCAGCCGTGCCGTGATTTTCATGATCGGTGGATCTCGCAGTACTCGCCCTAAACGCTGTGAAAGCTGCACCCCGCTTATACTGTTGATATTCGCCCTGATTCAAGCTTGGTCATGTTCGTGGCCGCAATCACGGTAAAAAATACTTGTGAGACACATGATTTTTTTGCTTTTTGTTTCAACTTACAGCGTTTTTTAAATGCGTGTACAGGATTCGTAGCCCTGCCCCCCTTGTGGGGCATTGTTGCAACCGCGAATTCCATGGCTTCAACAGCCGCCCACAAGGGGCGGGGACTACAAACTCTGTTCATCCAAATGAAAAACGCTGTAAGACGCGATTCACAAACGCCACCGCCCGGGCGCTGTTGACTGCTGGCAAACGCCGCTTACGAACACCTTTCATCTTTAAAGCGAGCGCCTGAGCGGTTTAGAATAGAATTGGGAGATCAAAAGGATGAAAATAATCATCATCGAATTACTGTTGTTCTGCCTGATTGTTTCGCCGTTGCTCGCGCAGCATCGCAATGTGGACAGCGAAGTCACCGAAATCGTCAAGAAGATCGACGAGCTGTATCGCAGTTCCACCAGCGCTGGCGAAATGGAAATGGAGATTATCACTCCAAACTGGCAGCGTACGCTGCGCATGAAAGTGTGGAGCAAGGGAATGGACAAGACGTTCATTCGCATTCTCGAGCCGCAAAAGGAGAAGGGCGTGGCGACGTTGCGCCTCGGCGATGAAATGTGGAATTTTCTTCCCAACGTAAACAAGGTCATCAAAATTCCGCCTTCCATGATGATGAGCTCATGGATGGGATCAGATTTTACCAACGACGATTTGGTGAGCGAATTCACATTGCTGGAGGATTTCACTTACAAACTCATCACGCCCGAAGAGGCGGAACCGGGACTGCTGTATGTCGAAGCCATTCCACGTGAAGATTTGCCCATCGTATGGGGCAAAATTGTCACAGCCGTGCGCCGCGAGGATTATCTGCCGGTTTGGGATAGATACTATGATGAAAAAGGCAACCTGATGCGCGTGATTCATTTTAGGGACATCAAGGCGTTCGGCGCACGCACCATTCCGGCAACCATGGAGCTGATTCCCCAAAACAAAGAAGGCCAAAAGACTGTCATTCGCTACCTGGCCTTGGAGTTCGACAAGAAGTTGGATGATGACATTTTCAGCTTGAGAAATTTGCAATCGGGAAATTAAGCAGACTGCCATGCTCTTCAAAATCGCCTTTCGCAATGTTTTTCGCCAGAAACGCCGCACCATTTTGACCGGCCTCACGATTCTGGGTGGATTCATTCTCTCGGCGCTGGCCATCGGCATTTCGGACGGCACCTACACCTCCGTGATCGACCTGTTCACGCGCACCCGCCTAGGTCACATTCAGATTCACGCGCAGGGCTATCTCGACAAACCTTCGCTTTACAAAACCATCGACAACTTCTCGGAGGTCGGGAAGAGAGTTCAACAACTCCCGGGCGTAGCCTCCTGGACGCCGCGTTTGTATTCGGCAGGTTTGGTCGCGGTCGGAGAAAAGAGTGCGGGTGTGCAGATCATTGGCATCGACACCGAACGCGAGATTGCGGCCACCCGCTTTGACCGAAAAATTGTCGCTGGAAGAATTTTTTCGCAGAATGCCACACCCGAGGCCATTTTGGGCAAAGGTCTGGCGAAGGTTGTGCATGCCGAGGTGGGAGACGAAATTGTGGTTCTCTCGCAGGCGGCGGACGGCTCGATTGCCAACGCATTGTATCACGTTGCGGGAATCTCCGACAGCGGCGATGAGTTTGCCGATCGCATGGCCTTCTATCTGCCCTTGCCGGAAGCGCAAGAGCTGCTGGCGCTGCCACAGCGGGTGCACGAAATCGTCGTCATCGCGCACGATCTTGAGGAGGTTGATGAACTCACCGAAGAATTGAGATCGACGTTTGCCGGCCCTGATCTCGCCATCGCGCCCTGGCAGGAATTTGCCAGATCTTTTTATGATGCCATGAAAATGGATCAGCAGGGGACTTGGATCAGCTTGTTCATTATTCTGCTGATTGTGGCGATCGGCGTATTGAACACCGTGCTGATGTCGGTGTTGGAGCGCACCCGCGAATATGGTGTGTTGAAAGCCGTCGGCACGCAACCGGCGCAAATTTTCAAACTCGTGCTGTATGAAGTGAATGTCATCACTCTGGTGAGTGTCATCCTGGGCGCGGCTTGCGCCGTGGCGCTGAATTACTGGCTTTCCCTGCGCGGCATCGCGCTGCCCGAGCCGTTCACTTTTGCCGGCGTTGAGTTCAAAGCCATGTACAGCGAGGTGAATCTGCGCAGCCTGCTCATTCCGACCATCACGGTAATCGTGACGGCGAATCTCGTCAGCCTGTTTCCTTCGGTGAAAGCGGCACACATCGAGCCGGCGCGTGCATTGCGGCTGCATTGACGATTCCATGACGCAACAAATGGTAAAGATCTGATATTGCCCTATGTGGTTTTACCTCAAACTCGCCTGGCGAAATCTCTTTCGCAACAAACGACGCTCCTTCCTGGCTGGTACCGCCATTGGCACGGGCCTGGCCGCCTTGATCTTCGTCGATGCGTTGATTATTGGCATGGAACGCAACATGATCAAATCCGCCACCGCTTCTTTTTTGGGTGAAGGGCAGATTCATCGCCAGGGTTTTCGCGAGACTCAGGACGTTGCACTGACGATTCGCCGCTTTGCAGAAGTGATGGCAAGCCTGCAAAACGATGCTGCCGTAGCCAATGCGGCGCCGCGCGTCATTGCCATTGGCATGATCACCTCGCCGGCGAACGTGAGCGCCGTCAGCGTTGTCGGCATCGACCCGGCGGTCGAGCAATACTTGTCACAGATGGATGACGTGATGATCGCGGGAGATTATTTTGGCGACGGGAGCGAGCGCGAGATCGTCATCGGCAGCAAACTGGCGGAGTTGCTCGAGGTGGGGCTGGGTGATCGCGTGGTGGTGACGGCCGCGCAGGTCGCGGATTCAGCAAACGACGGACAGGGCGGCGATCTGGCTCAGGAAATGTTTCGCATCTCCGGCATCTATCATTTCAATGTGCGCGAATTGGACGCCAGCATGGCCTTCATTCGCCTGTCAAAGGCGCAGCAAATGTTGGGGCTCAACGGCGCGGTTCATGAAATTGCCATCAAATTCCACGATCCTGAACTCGGCCGGGATGAAACGAATCCGTTCTGGAACAAATATTCACAATTCGACAATGTGGCCGTGGGCTGGACCAGGTTGCTGCCGCAACTGAAAGCCACCTTCGATCTGGCCGGCTTCAGCATTCTCATCACCGCTGTCATTCTTTTCGGCGTGGTTGCTCTGGGAATCGTCAATACTTTGTTCATGTCCCTGCACGAGCGCATGTTCGAATTCGGCGTGATGCGCGCGGTCGGCACGCGACCGTTCCGCATGGCAACCTTGATTCTTTGGGAAGCCGGTGCTCTGGCGATACTCAGCATCGGCATTGGCATTTTGATCAGCGTGATTGTGACGGCAATCGTCGCCCGGGTCGGCATCGACTTCACGGGCGTGGAATATTCCGGCGCCACATTCCGAGAATTACTCTACCCGGTGATGACGTTCGAGCAGTATCTCTTTTATCCATTCTGGGTTTTTGTATTCACAATTTTCGTCGGCATCTATCCCGCCGTGCATGCCGCGCGCATGTCGCCGGCGGAGGCGATGCGCAAGAGCTTATGAGGATCCTGGCAGATCGCCATTCCTGCAAATATTCGAGAGTGTAATGTTCATGGAAATCAATCAAAACGACGCTGTGATCGTCACGCAAGGCGTGGAAAAGACCTACTCGGATAACGGTGTGCCGGTGCCCGCGGTGCGCGGCATTGATCTCGCGATTCATTCGGGAGAATTCACCGCGATTGTCGGGCCTTCGGGCTCGGGCAAGACCACGTTTTTGCATCTCATTTCCGGCCTGGATACGCCCACCGCGGGCAGTGTTTGGCTCAATGGCAAATTGATCTCGCAGATGAGTGGCCGCGAGCTTTCAGATTTCCGCCGCGATCATATCGGCTTTATCTTTCAAGCCTACAACCTCATACCGGTGCTCACCGTCGAAGAAAACGTGGAATATATCCTGCTGCTGCAACAAACACCCAAGAGTGAACGGCATGAGCGGGTGACCAAGATTCTTGCAGAAGTCGGCTTGCAAGGATATGAACACCGCCTGCCGCCGCAATTGTCCGGCGGCCAGCAACAGCGCGTTGCCATCGCGCGTGCCATGGTGTCGAACCCGGATTTGATTCTTGCCGACGAACCGACCGCCAATCTCGATTCGACTACGGGCGCCGGGCTTTTGGATATGATGAGAGACTTGAACGAGCGCACCGGCATGACCTTCGTATTTTCCACGCACGACGAAATGATCATGAAGCGCGCGCGCCGTGTGATCACCATCAAAGATGGAAAAATCGCAGGAGACGAACAACGCAATGTTTGATCTCGCTGGCGGACGCGATATGAAAAGAATGCTTCTGCTCGTTCTCTTGCTACCTTTCTGCACCCTGCCCGCAGTTGCTCAAAATTCTATTTCTCTCGACGGATACCTCAAGAGCTTCTTCACGGTTTTCCGCCTGCCCGATTATGGCAATTTGCCTTTTCTGGCAGATCAAACTGATCTGGGCGCTGTGAACAATCGCGTGCGGCTCAAACTGCGCCATCAGCACGGCGGTTGGTTCACCGCCAATCTCGCATACGATTTTTCCCCGCGCATTCAAGATCCGGTATTGTTCGAAAACCAGCTTCTGCCCGTTGGCATCAATCCGTTGAGCTATCGCGCATTCGATTGGAATGCCCGCCTCTATCCGGGTGAAGATGAAATTCCCGGAAGCTTTGGCATTTTTCACAATCTCGATCGCGCCGCGGTAGAAATCAAAACGTCGCCGGCAGACCTCATCATCGGGCGGCAAGCGATTGCCTGGGGCAGCGGCCGCGTCATCAATCCCACCGACGTGATTGCACCGTTCGCCTTTCAAGAGTTGGATACCGAAGAGCGCATCGGCGTGGATGCCGTGAGAGTGCGGGTTCCGTTAAACGCGCTGGCGGAAGTGGATGCGGGGTATGTTTTTGGCAAGGATTTCAAATTCGATCAGAGTGCTTTTTTCGCGCGCAGCAAATTTTATCTTGCAAAAACCGATGTGTCTTTGCTTTTGCTCGGTTTTCGCGAAAATCTTCTGTTGGGATTCGATCTCGCGCGGAGTCTGGGTGGCGCCGGCTTCTGGTTGGAAACCGCTCGCGTCTTTGTCGATCGTTTCAATGACGACAGCGGGGGAGAGGCGCGCGCTTATTTTCGCGGGGTGACGGGACTCGACTACAGCTTTAGCGGGAGAGTTTATGGTTTTCTCGAATACCATTTCAACGATGCCGGCGCCGGCAGGCCGGGAGCTTATATCGAAAATTTTTCCGCGCCGGCCTACATCGACGGCGCGGTTTATCTCATGGGCCGCCACTATCTCGCACCGGGAATGGTTTATCAACTCTCACCGCTGATTGCGTTGAACGCGCAGATGTTGTTCAACCTCGGCGATCGATCGGCGTTTTTGACTTCCCAAGCGGAATACAACATCGCACAAAATATTTATCTCGCTGCCGGCGCATTCTTTCGCTTCGGCCAAAGCCCGCAAATCGTGTCCGGCGGCACAATCATTCCAGAGCTGCGTTTGCAATCGGAATTTGGCAGCTATCCGAATATTTTTTTTACGGCGTTTCGGGTTTATTTTTGAATCACGCCTTCACCAACTCACCCGCCATCGCCGTAAACCCATCGGGATTCGTGAATGCCACTTCATGTTTGCGATCTTTGGGATAGGCAATCGAAGCGCAGCCCACTTCGCCTTTCTTGTTCACCGCCACGAATTTATCATAAAAATCGACCGGCACGCCGAGCTTTTTGTTGATCTCGATGATGCGTTTACACGCCTCCACACATGCTTGTGTCGGCGTCATGCCTTGCCGCATCAATGAAACAACATAAAAACTTCCGCAGGTACGAATCACTTCTTCACCGCGGCCGGTGGCGCCGGCAGCGCCAACTTCGTTATCGACATACAAACCCGCGCCGATGATGGGCGAATCACCCACGCGGCCCGAAATTTTATTCGACAGCCCGCTGGTCGTGGTGATGCCCGCGATATTGCCCTTTTCATCGACGCCGAGAACGTTAATCGTGCCATAAGTGCGTCCGGTGCGATCTTTGTAAATGCCATCCGCCGGCGGAATCCAATCATCCTTATCGCTGTGATTTTCTTTCCACTTCAACCAGATCATGCGCGCTTTTTCAGTGAGCAGGTTTTCAACTTGAAAGCCGTGCATGATGGCAAAACGCTGCGCGCCCGCGCCCACGATCATTATGTGATCCGTGCGCTCCATCACCAGGCGCGCAATGCTGCTCGGCGTTTTGATGCCCTCCAATGCCGCCACACACCCGGCTTTGTAGGCCGGACCGTACATGCAAGAAGCATCGAGCTGCACCACGCCGTCTTCATTCGGCAAACCACCGTAACCCACGCTGGTATCTTCAGGATCGAGTTCGGTAACGTTAGCGGCTTTTTCAACGGCGTCCAGCAGGCTGCCGCCGTTGCTGAGAACTTCCCACCCCGGGCCATTGGTTTTCTTGCCCCATTCTTCACCGCGGCTGCACACCAAAACCGGCAGCTTGCCGCCGGGCTGCGCGAATTTTTTGGTTTTGCTCGTAACAATCGCCGGAAAACTTGTGACGGCGGCGAGCGTCGCGCCGAAACCAGTAGCCGTCTTCAAAAAAATGCGTCGTGTAAGCTTGTTGCTCATGATACTCCTCCTCGGGTTATGTGTTGAATGGCAAGGCAAAACAAAATTCTCAAGATTCTACGGCCACAGAAAAAAACTCCCACAGAAAAAATCAAAAGCTTTTTCGGTGGGATTTCATTCAGGGAGCGGAAAGTCTTAGCGTTGATCGTATTTTACTCCGCCATCTTCTCGAACATCCCCTTCTCCGCCATCAGCGCTTCGATTTCCGCAACCGCGCGCGGCGCGCTGGCGGAAAGATTCTCATAACCGGCTTCTGTGACTAAAATGTCATCTTCGATGCGCACGCCAATGTTGTTGTAAGCCGCGGGCAGATTGTACTTCTTGGCTGTTGCTTTAGAAATATAGATGCCTGGTTCGATGGTGAAAACAGCGCCTACCGGGAACGGGCCATAGGTGCCCACATCATGCACGTCGAGGCCGAGGTAGTGGCCTAAACCGTGCAGAAAGAAATCGCGATAGCTCCTGGATTGCAAATTCTCTTCAACTGTGCCTTTGAGAATGTCGAGCTTGATCAGCCCTTCGATAATAGCGCGCGAGGCTGCCGCGGTTAGCTCTCGCCAGGTGACGCCGGGTTTGACTATTACCATTGCCGCCTCTTGCGCTGCGAGCACGATATT
>SZPB01000166.1 GCA_030263535.1 Cytophagia bacterium CHB2 | reverse complement strand
TGTCGAATCGCGTGGGCTATTCGAACATCTACCGCATCCCATATGGCGTCGAGCGCGCGGAAAAGCGCCCTCTTGAAACTTTGATCGACGGCGAGCGCACCTCCGAGTTCGAAGCATTCAATTTATTGCGCAGCAAACTCGACGCGAACAGCCGGGGCCTGCTGGCGTTCGTTTCCAAAAGCAAGGGACATGATGCACTTTATGTGTATTCTCTGAGTCAGAAGCAAGTCGTCAATCGCTATCAATTCAATGACATCGTCACCATAAGCTCGCCGAGTTGGGCGCCGGACGGAAATCGCTTGGCGTTCGCCGCAACGAATTTTGGCGGCATGCGCGACCTTTACACACTCGATCTGATCGGTGGAAACCTGCGCAAGCTCACCAACGATTTTTACGACGATCGCGATCCGGCCTGGTCGCCGGACGGAAACGTGCTGGCGTTTTCCTCAGATCGCACGGAATATGGCCGGCAAGGCGCCTACAACATTTTTTTCTATCATCTCGAAAGTGATGAGATCGAATACGCCACGTTTGGCCAGCATCGCGACTACGCGCCGGCCTGGTCGCCGGACGGACAGGCGCTGGCGTTGACTTCGGATCGCGACGGCGCATTCAACATTTGGATGTTGCAAACGCCGCGGGAAGATATGCAGGTAGCCATGGCCGCAAATGTCGAAGGTTTGATCGCGAACGGCAAGGTCACGCCAAAACCAGCGTATCCGCGCGCCATCAACGGCATCTCCTCGATGCGGAAGCTCACGAGTTTTACCACGGGCGCATTCGACCCGGAATGGACGGACAAGGGAAGCTTGTTGTTTACCGCTTTCGAACGCTTCAATTTTCAAATTCGTGAATTGGAAAACGTGCAAAAAGTTTATGACGATTCGCCTGTCGTCGCAGTCGATACCTTGCACGCGCGCGCCACACCCTGGACGATTACCAAGCTCGAAGGCGAAATGTCGCCGACGCAATTTTCCTACAAGCGCCGCTTCAGCCTGGACATTGCGCAAAGCCAAATCACGCAAGATCCGATTTTTGGCGCAGCCGGCGGCGCGCAGCTCGCCATGTCGGATATGCTCGGCAACGAGCAGTATCATTTTTTGATTTTCAATAATGCGCAAACCCGCAGCGAGTTTCTGGAGAGCTTCAATCTTGCCATCAGCCGTTTCGATCTTTCGAAACGCGCCAATCATGCCTTCGGCGTTTATCATTTCGCCGGGCGTTATTACAACTACGCGGAAGGTTATTTCTTCGAGCGGCGCTACGGTGGATTCGGCGCCATCAGTTATCCGCTCAGCGTTTTTCAGCGCGTTGAGGCAAGCGTCAATATTCGCCAATCGGACAAGCGCTGGGAAGGGTTTTCGGATAAACTTGAGGGGCTGCTGGTTTCCAATTTTGTGTCTTTTGTGAAGGACAATTCTTTGTGGGGTCCATCCGGCCCGGTTGATGGCGAGCGCTTCAATCTTTCGCTGGGTTATACTGTCGATGTGCGGCAATCGAACATAAACTTCTACACGATCCTCGCCGACTATCGCAAATATTTTCGTTTGGGATTGCGCAATGCCTATGCGATTCGTTTGCAGACGCAATATAACCAGGGCAAGGAGGCGTATCCCTTTTTCATGGGCGGCAGTTGGGATTTGCGGCTGTATCCGCGCTGGCGTATTTGGGGCCAGAAAACATTTTTGGTGAGTCAAGAGTTGCGCTTCCCATTCATTGATGGTTTTGTCGTGGCGTTTCCCTTTGGCGGCCTCGGTTTTAGTTCGATTCGCGGAGCGTTGTTTGTGGATGCCGGCAATGCCTGGGATCAAAAACTCGACCGCATCCTGGGCAGCACCGGGTTTGGCGTACGTTTGCGCGTCGGCGGTTTTCTCGTGTTGCGCTACGATATCGGCCGCCGCTGGTATTGGAACGAGATCGATCGCGGCCTCTCGCCCAACCGGCTGAAACTTGACCGTGAGGTTTATCAGCAGTTTTTCTTCGGCTGGGATTTTTGAAATCGCGTCGATCGCAAACATGCTACGAACCCAGAGTTGACCAAACCATCGAATCTGCAATGACGCCTAGAATACACACACTTTTTTTTACCTCTTTGCTTGTTCTGTTTGCCGGCTGCTCCAAAGCCCCGTTGCAATTGAAACCGCCGTCAAACTCTTCTGCTGACTGGCGCGCCATGGGCTTTGACGCGGGCCGGACCTCGGCGGTGGAGGAGACGTTGGCCCTGCCATTGGTTGAAATTGCCAAATTCAAATTTTCGTCCGCGGTTTCGCAAAATGTCGTGATCAGCCGAGGGCTGATGTTCGTGCCCACGCTTGACGGCCGTTTGTACATGGTTGATTTGGAAAATCATGAAATCGTGCGCAAGAAAAAACTGCCGCAGGGCAATGCCGGCACATTGGCGGCGACTCCCAACTCGATCATGATCGCGCTGCGTTTTGGAAAAAATACGCTCTATCATTATGACATCGTTACCAACAAGCAGTTGTGGCGGATCGATGCCGGCGATATTGCCAGTGAGCCGTTGATTTCCGATAGCGTGGTGTTCATCACCGCGCTGTATCAGCATGTTGATGCCTATCATCTCAAAGACGGGCAGCGGCGTTGGCAATTCAAAACCACCGGGCAATTGCATGCCTCGCCGGTGCTGAGTGAAGGCATACTGGTGGTTGCGGCGAGCGATGGTAAAATCTATGGTCTACGTGCGGAGACTGGCAAAAAAGTTTGGGAAACGGATCTACAGCAACCGATCCTCGCGACGCCGGCCGTTCATCGTCAAAGAGTTTTTGTCGGAACGGCGCGCAATCAATTGGCGGCCTTGGATCTTCTGAACGGCGCTGTAATCTGGCGCACAGCCAATGAGGGCCGCGTTTTTCATTCGCCGGCAGTGAATGACAGTCTGGTCGTCTTCGGTTGTGCGGATGGCCGTTTGCGCGCCTTCGTGCCGGAATCCGGCCGGCTGAAGTGGGAGTCGCGCGCGCTGAGCGTGATCGGCACCGCGCCCTTGCTGGCGGGCGACAAAGTTTTCTTTGGCGCGCTTGATCGTCATCTCTATGCCCTGCGCGCGCATGACGGCGATTTGATGTGGCGCCAGGAACTGCGCGGCCGCGTGCGCACCAATCCCATTTTATGGAATAATCAACTCATCGTCGCCTGTGAGGATCGCGATCTTTATATTTTCGGCCCAAGCTCCAACGGCGGGCAAATGTCAGAAAATTTCAGAGACTAAAGCCGCCGCGTTGAGCGTTCAAGAAATGATTTCGAATCATCTTTTCGAGGTTGAATGATATATCTCAAAAAATATTGGCCGTTTCACCGGCTTCTGGTCTTGAGTCTGGGAGTTTTGCCGGTCGCTACAAATCTCCATGCGCAAGCAGAGAAACCCGATTCTGCGCATAGCGCGGTTGTGTCGATTTTATGCCGGCACGTGGGACTGCCGGTATTGATCGACGACATACATGTCGGAACGACGCCTTTGCAGCATCACTTAATCGCTCCCGGCGAACACGAATTTTCCGTCAAGCGTGAGGACTCGCAAAGCTGGTTCGATGCGGATTGGGTCACACAAGCAACCGTTAGCGCCGGCGACACACTTGAGTTGGTTGCCGAATTCTTGCGGGGATATTTTATCAATTCGACGCCGTACGGAGCACAGGTTTGGCGTAACGGCAGGGTGGAAGGCACAACGCCGCTCGTCTTACGTTTGCCGGAAGGAGTAAGTGCACCGGTTGAAATCACGATGGAAGGCTATCGCCCGCGTTTCATTGAGGTGGGCGGCTCACCGGCCACGCTGATACCCGAAGCGGTGCCGCGGCGTTATGAAATTGTGCTCGAAAAAGATTTGGCCTACGCCACGACGCAGGAGCAGGAGAATATTCGACGAGGCAGCCGCCGGTCGCGCTATCGGCGTTTGAGTTACATCGCGGCCGGAGCGAGTTTGGCGGCCAGCGTTGCAGCCATTTATTTCAAACACGAGGCCGACCAAGCCTATAGACAATATCAAAACTATGGCGATCCTCTTGTGCGCGAGCATTTTTATGATCGCGCCAAACGCTATGACGGCTATTCCGGCGCTGCCTTTGCAGCTTTTCAAATCAGTTTTGCGTGTTCATTTTATGGATTTCTGCAATCCTTGCGAAAGTAGCCTGAACGGGCAGGGCATAACTGCATTGCAGATGAATTTCATAATAAAAGGCCCGGCAATGAATGTTGCCGGGCCTTTTTGTTTTGAGCAAAAAATCAAATTTTCGCGCGCAGCTTGCAAACCTATTTGTTCGGAAGCTTCAATTTTTGACCGACTTTGATAAGATCCGGGTTCGTCAAAATATCTTTGTTGAGATTGAAAATTTCCATATAGCGCTTCGCATCACCGAAGTGCAGCTTCGACAGCTTTGACAATGTGTCTCCCGCTTTCACCGTATAAACGCCAAAAATATCCGTTCGCTCAACTTTGATATCCGCGGCGATTTCGTTTTCCCAGTTGGGATAGGTTTTGATTTTATCCCACAGCAAGTTCTTTTCCAACTGATAGGTCGTCGTGCCTTTGATGTGGAGTTTACCGCCTTCTTCCCGAACATCACCGTTTTTGACTTGCAGCTTGGTCCCCAGATCCAGCAATTCCTGATACTTTTCTTTTAACGCCATTATCCTTCTCCTTTCGTGAATAGTTAAATGACGTTCGTGATACGCATGTTGCGTCCATCACATGACTGTAACAAATGTGCGACTAAAAGCGCCAAGATGCAATAAAAAATTTGGGGCGCGCGATTGGCGCGCGGCATTACTCAAGCAAATCAAGCGCCGCTTGCAACTCGCTGGCAGCGTGCCCGTCTCCGGCCTGGCGCGCGACGCCCACGCCCTCACGATAAACGGCAATCGCCTCAGCCCTCCGGCCAAGCGATTCCAGCAACTGCGCGTATTGATAGTACGTGGGCACATACGCGGCATGTTCCGAATGCAATTGGTGGAAATGCGCCAACGCCTCTTCGGGCCGATTCAGTTTGACGAATTCCAGCGCCACCAGATAGCGCGTAAAGGCATCTGCGGGGTGGGCCGCAAGGCTTTTTTGCAGTTTTTCCAGTCTTTTGGTGTCCATGAGCTTTGATTACTTTCATCGCCTTTTTGGTTTTTGCCGACGAATCTAAAGGGCTTGCGCGAGATAAGCAAGGCCAAATTCGATGCGCCGGCAGTACGTAAAATCAGCTTGGTTGATATACAATTTTTTTTAACTTGTTTTTGAGCGACAATTTTGGGCATTGCGCGGTTTCACACGAATTATGGTATTGCCACTAAGGCTTTCAAGATTTTATTCTAATTTTGAAAAGCTAATCTCTTATTTTTTTCTTGCGTCTGTTATATCCAGATTCTAGCGAACCAAGGAGCGGCGTCGTGATTATTAGACCGTCACGTATTTGGCGAAATCTTGTTTTCGCCTCGGCGATTTCAGCCCATTTGCACGCGCAGGCGGATTTCTCTTTCGAAGAACGCCTGCAAGGCTACAAAATAGACGGCAACGAAACGGTTTTTATTTTTGATGAAGAGGTTTACGGCGTGGCGCCGACGCGGGTGCAGGTAACCGGCGAAATGCGCGGTTGGAGTCAAGACATGGAGGCAAGCGCATGGGCGCTGCACCGCGAAAACAACAATCCCAAGCTTTGGAAGTTGATGCTGGTGAATCCGCGGCTGGAAAAAATTGCGCCGGGGCAACAATTCAAGTTCAGAGTCGATGACGGCCAGTGGCTCTCGCCGCCGGCTGACGCGCCAAATCAGAAAGGAGGCAATTTGGTTTTCGCGCATACCCTCAAGCCGGTAAAGGTGCGCGCCGAGCTGGTGAATCCGCATTGCATTCGCGTTATGATCACCGGCGCTGCGTCTGAACTCTCACTTGCGAGCGCTGATTACCGCCTGTCATTAGCCGACGGCGCCACGATTCCGATTTCCGCAGTATTGCGCATCAGCCCGGAAAAGCTTCAACTGCATCCCGCTCGGGCGCTCGATTTGGCGCGCGTGCATTACGTTGAAGTCCTAAAAATGAACCAGAAAGTCGTCGCTTCGTTCGACGGCTATTTTCGCCATCTCTACTCCGCCAAAGAATTGGGCGCAAACTATGATGCGGCAAAAAAGCAAACCGTTTTCCGCGTATTCGCGCCGCGTGCTACCAAGATCAGGCTTTATGTTTATGAGACGCCGGAATCACCCGCGCAGGAAACGAAGGACATGACGAGGGATGAACTCGGCGTTTGGGAGGCGGCATTGCCCGGCGATTTAGCCGGCAAATATTATGATTTCACGGTTCATGGCCCGAATGATCCCGGCAATTATTTTTATGAACAGCGCCCGGTGCATGTGAATGATCCTTACGCGCGCGTGAATGTTGATGCGCAAGGCCGCAGCCGCGTTTGGCCGCGTGTAAAGCCGCCCGCGCCCCTCGCCAACGGCCGTCCGAAAATGGCAGATTTGATTGCCTACGAAGTTCATGTTCAGGATTTTACCACCGCGCTGGTCGGGCTTGCAGAAAGCAAAAAGGGTACGTTTGCCGGCATGGTCGAACCCGATCTGCGCAATGCTGCCGGAGAAAAAATCGGATTCGATCATCTGCTCGACCTCGGCATAAATGCAGTGCATCTGTTGCCGGTGCAGGAATTCATGCATTATCCCGATGATGAATGGCAGGAGGCATTTCGTAACGATCCCTACATGATCGAGCGCGGCATCAACGAGTATAATTATCAATGGGGTTATCGCATCTCGAATTTTTTTGCCATAGAAAATCGCTATCGCATCAAGGGCACGGAACACGGCAGCCAGAATCAGCAATTTCGTGATATGGTCGAAGCGTTTCACAAAAAGGGCATTGCCGTAATTCTGGATTTTGTCTTCAATCACACCGCCGAGAATATCGATAGTCGCGACTACGTGTTCAACTTCAAAGCATTTGATGCGCAATATTACTATCGCACCGACAGCAACCTCAAACTCATCGGCGCGTTCGGCAATGAAACCAAATCCGAAGATCGCCCGATGGTGCAACGCTGGATCATCGAGCAATGCAAATTCTTTGTGGACGAATACGGCGTTGACGGATTTCGCATCGATCTTGCGGGCTTGACCGACAAGCAAACCCTGCTCGCCCTGCGCCAGGAATTGGGACCGGATATCATTCTTTACGGTGAGCCGTGGATTGATTCAAGCGATCCCAATTTTCAAGTCAATCCCGATT
Organism: Cytophagia bacterium CHB2; assembly: GCA_030263535.1. NCBI lineage: Bacteria > Pseudomonadati > Bacteroidota > Cytophagia > Cytophagia bacterium CHB2. Next base: position 6,156 of record SZPB01000166.1, on the reverse strand, counting down.
GGGATTGGTACAAAGTCGATGCTCCGATCACCTATTTTGATGATGATTATCGCAATGCGATTCACGGCCCGCCGAGCGCGCCTAAGAACAAAGCGACTGATCGCGGTTATGCCGGCGGCAACGGCAAGCGCGCCGACGCGATGCGCGCGGTGGCCGCAGCATTTGAAACCGAGCACACGCCCGTGAGCGGCATCAATTATCTGGACATTCACGATGATTGGGCGATGGCCGACCGTTTTGCGCATGAGGATTGGGACGGCCGCAAGGGCGTTGATGAAGGCCCATTCAAAATCGCAGCCGCGATGCTGTTTACCTCAATCGGCCCGATCGTGTTGCACGGCGGCACCGAAATCATGCGCAGTAAAGCTTCCGCGCCGCTTGAGGAAGTGGTGAAGCACACGCGCAGCGGGCCAATCTACTTGCACGGTAAGCGTGACAGTTACAATCTACGCCTTGCCAACGAATTTCAATGGGAGACAAAAGGCAAAAAAATCGGCGATGATGGTGGCGCGATCAAAAATAATTATGGCAACATGTACCACTATTGGCGCGGGTTGATTGCCTTGCGTCATAGCAAATACGGCCAGGTTTGCCGGCTTTCAACCAAACCTGCGGACAATTACATCTCATGGTTTTTACCGGCAAATGAAATGTTGCTCGGTTACCTGATCGGTGAAACGCTGCTGGTGTTGGTCAATACTGATATTGAAGATGCGACATTTCACGACGTAAAATTGCCGGTCAACTCACGCTGGCGGCTTGTGGCTGACGCCGGGCAAGTCGATCATGTTAAGGGTGTGATGGGGCGGCAGGATAGTGAATTGCGGCCGCTTTCCGCGATCGATTTAGACGTACCAAAGCAGAGTGTGAAAATTTGGGTGAAGGAGTGACAGAGCGCGGGAATACCAAAACTTTTCCCAAAGAGCCATAACTGCAAGGAAACATCTTGAACGAGTTAAACGCGCCAACGCCCGGTTCCAGAGTCTATCCAAATCTCCCGCAGGCCTTCGGTCTCCTGGGCATTGTCATTTTATTGCTGACGGTGTTAAGCGTACCCATTCAATTCATCGGCACAGCGCTGGAATTTTCCGCGGCGCAACAGCCGCTGGTGTTGGCGATAGCCAATACTGTTGCCATTGGGTTGACATTGCTGTGGGGCGTGAAACGCGCCAATGCTTCCTGGCGAGAAATTTTTCCATTGACGCCCATCAACAGTTCTCTTTTGCTGCCGATGATGTTGACCATCATCGGCATGAATATTCTGCTCTCTGAATGTGACAATCTGTTACGCCTCGTGTTGCCAGTACCAGAATGGCTTGCCGATTTGATGAAAGGCCTTTTTGATCCGAGTAAGGGCATTTGGGCATCAGTTTTGGCTCTGGTCATCGTCGCGCCCGTGACGGAGGAGTTGCTGTTTCGTGGTCTGATTTTACGTGGGTTGCTCGGCAATTTTACCGTGCGTCAAGCCCTGCTGTTTTCAGCGCTATTGTTCGCGTTGCTGCACCTGAATCCCTGGCAATTCATCAGCGCGGCCATTGCCGGTGTACTTTTTGGCTGGTGGTTTGTTGAAACGCGCTCGCTTTGGCCTTGCTTGTTCGGCCATGCGCTGCACAATGGTTTGCCGGTCATTGCTATCTCGCTTTTGCAACTGGAAATTCCCGGCTACACCACGGAATTGAGCAGCACCGTCGAGTTTCAGCCGCTTTGGTTTGATGCGCTTGGCGTGATTCTTACGTTTGCCGGGATTTCATTGACAAAAAATCATTTTCAAAAACTCCGCGAAGCGCGCGCCGAGTCAACGAACACGTTTTTTCGTGACTCCGGCCCAACGCCCCGGTAATCATTCATAGCTTCATTAGCAATAAAGCTTTTAGGAACGTTGCGTTTCATTGAGGAAATCAGATGCAGAAATGGTTGCAAATGCCTTACGCTTTTATTGTGTTACTTGTGTTTTCCCCGTTTATTTTTGAGCGGCAATCGCTTACACCATGCGCTGGCAGTTTTTCGTCTTCACACAACAAATCTGCCGGTTTCGCTGCTGAACATAAGAAATTATCTTTTGCAAAGCCCACGCTCGCAGAGCGGAAATTGCATGCCTTGATCAATGCTTATCGCGCCAGTCACAAGCTTCCGGCCATACCGCTGTCAAAATCCCTGTCGTATGTCGCGCGGACGCATGTGCACGACCTGAATGCCCACCCGCCTGAAAGTCCGTGTAACGCGCATAGCTGGTCCGAACACGGTGTTTGGAGTTCTTGCTGCTATACGCCCGACCATAAGCAGGCAAAATGCATGTGGGATAAACCTGCCGAGCTGACAAACTATAAAGACTCCGGTTTTGAAATCGGCTATTGGACGAGTGCGGAAGCCAATGCCGAGGAGGCGCTGGAAGGATGGAAAACCAGCGCGGCACACAATGCCGTTATCATCAATCAAACGATTTGGAAAAATGAAGAATGGCGAAGTCTCGGCGTTGGGCTTGCCGGGCAGTACGCCGTGGTCTGGTTTGGCAAGAAAAAAGATCCGGACGGCTATTGGGAGGAGAAGGCAGAGTAACCGACTGAAAAGCATTATACAATATGCGGGTTGGCCCTGACAAAAAATCGGGTTTTATCATCCGAACCTTGCATTTGCATTTTCAAATTCGCATATTGCCCGACCCCAAAAACAGCGGGTGTCTGAGAAGCATAACTTCGAGCTGGAGATATGAATTTTCGCTATTCCGAATGGCGTGACGAGCAGAACAAAAGCCGCTTGACGTTCGATGATTTAATGAAGTTGTTCAGTCAACTGCTGCTGCAGAGCGACGGCAATGTCGGGCAGGCGCTGCAATGGCTCACGTATCTTGACCAAAAGCATCGCTTGTTTGATGATGAGCCGGGCAAAGGCCTGGGCAATTTTATTGATTGGATGAAACAACAGGGCTATCTCGACGAAACCAACCGCGAGCTGCGGCTGACGAAGCGAGGGGGCAAGCGCATTCGGCAGGATTCACTCGATCAGGTGTTTTCGTCGCTGCGCAAAAGCCGGATGGGAGGGCAGCACAGCATTCCCAAATCCGGCGAGGGCATCGAACGGCTTTCCGAAACAAAGCGCTATCGTTTCGGCGATGCGCCGAGCAACCTCGATTTTACCAACACCATCAACAATGCGCTCAAACGCGCCGGTATTGATGACATCAATATTGCGGAAGACGATCTCGAGATCTATGAAACCGAGCATATGACGACGTGTGCGACGGTGTTGATGATCGACATCAGCCATAGCATGATTCTCTACGGCGAGGATCGCATCACACCCGCGAAGAATGTTGCGCTGGCGCTCTCCGAGTTGATTCTTACCAAATATCCCAAAGATAGTTTGAATGTGATCGTGTTCGGCGATGATGCGATGGAGGTCAAGGTCGAGGATATTCCGTTCATTAACGTCGGGCCGTTTCACACCAACACCAAAGCCGGATTGCAGCTCGCGCGCACGATTTTGAAGCGCAAACGCAACGTCAATAAGCAAATTTTCATGATTACTGACGGCAAGCCCTCGGCGATTTTCGAATACGGCCGCATTTACAAAAACCCCTACGGCCTGGATCGCAAGATCGTCAACAAAACTCTCGACGAGGCTATGCTGTGCCGCCGGGAAAAAACCACGATCACAACGTTCATGATTGCCGACGATCCCTGGCTGGTTGATTTTGTCAATAAAATGACGGAAGCCAATCGCGGACGCGCGTATTTTTCGTCGTTGAATACGTTGGGAGAGTTTGTGTTTGTGGATTATATCCGCAACCGGCGGAAGCATGTGCGGTAAAAAATATGCTTTCGACGTGTGGTAATGTAGCCGTCAGCATCATAAGCAGAGATACGTTATGAAAAAATATTACACTGCCGTGGTCAAGAAATCCGCTAAATGGTGGATTGGCTGGATCGTTGAAGTGCCTGGAGTGAATTGCTAGGAGCCAACGTGGATTGGCATTTTATACAGAAGAACCCGTTATTTAAGGAATTCATTATTGAATGAGCATACCCATGAAGCTTTACAATTTCACAGCCGTTATCGAGCCCGATGAAAAAGGTTCTCACGCTTTTGTACCCGCGTTACCTGGCTGTCACACCTTTGGGGATACTTTGGATGAAGCTCGTGCTAACATTGCCGAGGCTATGGAGCTTCATATCGAGAGTATGTCTGAGGGAGGGGAACTTATTTCTGTTGAGCGCGAACCTTTATTTATTACCCGTCGCTCGGTTCCGGTGGCAGCATGAGTGACAAACTCCCTTGCGTTGATTGCCAAGAACTGATTCACGCGCTTGAACGAGCAGGTTTCGCGAAGAAACGACAAAAAGGGAAGTCATTCGCACATGTGGCGTGAATCTGATAAAAAGCGTATCACCGTCCCTGTTCATCCCAGCAAGACGCTGCCAACCGGCACATTGCGTGGCATTCTTCGTGATGCGGACATTAGCATTGAAGAGTTTCGCAACTTGCTTTAATCGACTGAAAGCTAAATGACAAGCAAATCACTTCTTGATCTCCGTACCCTCGGCCAGCTTCGCGCCGCGGAATATAAAGTTCTCTCCGTCAAGGATGAAATCCGCAAAAACCTGATTACGAAGTTACGTAATAGGGAGAAAATTTTCTCCGGCATCATCGGTTATGACGAAACCGTAATTCCGGAATTGTGCAATGCCATTCTCTCGCGCCACGACTTCATTCTGCTCGGCTTGCGCGGGCAGGCAAAAAGCCGCATCCTGCGCGCCCTGCCGGATTTGCTCGATGAATATGTGCCGATCTTGAAAGGCAGCGAAATCAACGATAACCCCTTCACGCCGGTGTCGAAGTATGGCGTCGAGATGATCAACGAAGCGGGCGAACACGCTGAGATCGAATGGATCGGCCGGGACCGCCGTTACGGCGAAAAGCTGGCGACGCCGGATGTGACGATTGCGGATTTGATCGGCGATATTGATCCCATCAAAGCCGCGGCCCAACGGTTGCATTATGCGCATGAAGGCATCATCCACTTCGGCATTATTCCGCGCACCAATCGCGGCATTTTCGCGATCAATGAGTTGCCGGATTTGCAGCCGCGCATTCAGGTCGGCCTGTTCAACGTGATGCAGGAGAAAGATATTCAAATTCGTGGGTTCCCGATTCGCATTCCGCTCGACGTTATGATCGTGTATACCGCAAATCCGGAGGATTACACCAATCGCGGCAACATTATTACACCGCTGAAAGATCGCATCGGCTCGCAGATTCATACGCATTACCCCCGCACGATCGAAATTGGCATGCAAATCACGGCGCAAGAAGCCTGGATCAAGCGTGAAAGTGCACCGGTAAAAATTTTGTATTTTTTGAGGCAAGGCATCGAGCAGGTAGCGGTGGAAGCTCGCAAAAGCGAATTTGTAGATCAAAAAAGCGGCGTTTCCGCGCGTTTGACGATTTCTTTCCTTGAGAATCTGGTGAGCAACGCCGAACGCCGGAGCTATGTGACGGGCGATTCTGAGTTGGTGCCGCGGATTTGTGATCTCTACGCGGCGCTGTCAGCGGTCACCGGAAAAATTGAGCTAGTTTACGAGGGCGAGCAGGAGGGGGTCGCCAATGTGAGCAAGGGCTTGATGGGCAAGGCGCTCAAGCAGATTTTCTTGAGTTACTTTCCTGATCCCTACGTGGCGATGAAAAAAACAAATCATGATTACCAAAAAGTAGTGGCCTGGTTCAAGCACGATCGTAAAGTCGATATTTCCGACGCGTTGTCAAATGCGGACTATGTGAAGACGCTGAACAGTGTTGAGGGTTTGAAGGATTTGACGCTCAAGTATTTGCCGGGAACGCGTGACATGTCGCCGGTACAGCTTGCGGTCGGCATGGAATTCGTGCTCGAAGGCTTGCATCAAAACTCCATGCTCAGCCGTGATGAAGTCGGGCCAGTGCGTACGTATTCCGACATGTTGAACCGCATGTTCAGCAATCTTAAGCGTGAGCCAGATGAGGACGATGAAGAGGAAGCCTAGCGCTCTGAGCGCGGCGGGCCGCGGGCAAAATTCCGGCTGCCAGCGGGCGTGATGATGTGGATTTCTGCGAGCCAATTGCCTCTTGCTTCTCGCTAGTCGAATATCTATCTTTGCCAACTCTTAGGCGAAACCCGCTTCATTT
>SZPB01000165.1 GCA_030263535.1 Cytophagia bacterium CHB2 | reverse complement strand
CGGAGATTCGACAGGCTCATCAACCGGAGATTCGACAGGCTCATCAACCGGAGATTCGACAGGCTCATCAACCGGAGATTCGACAGGATCATCAACCAGCGATTCAACAAGCTCATCACCCAATGATTCAACAGGATCATCAACCGGCGATTCAACAGGCGCAACACACGGAGAAACCAGAAACGCAAACGGCAACAACACTATTGAACTTTTTGAAGGAGTTTGCAGGTGATACAGGCCTGGTCGCGTGGCATCGCCTTGATTTGCGCGAGCCGATGCGTTTCTTACATCTCTCACGGTCGCGGCTTACACAGGATTTGGAAGCATTGGCCACACAAAATCTCTTGCAGATCGCCGGGCCCTTCAAACACCGCGGCATTCTATTGAGCGATCCCAAACGGCGGTTGCGCTTTGACACAAACATTCTCACTCAGCGCCGCATTGAAGCCACGGTCAAGCTGCGCCAGATGCAGCGTTACTGCGAGCTGGCAAGCTGCCGGCGGCATTTTATCCTCGATTATTTTGGTGAAAGCCATGTCTCCCCTCGCTGTGAGAATTGTGACAATTGCGGAATCGTCTGGCAGACTTCCGCCGAGGCAACTCTCTTGGCGCAGAAAATTTTGAGTTGCGTCGTGCGCATGCAAGAACGCTTCGGCGCAAAAACCGTGGCTGAGGTGCTGAAAGGCTCAAATACCGAGCGCAGCCGCAGTTTTGCAGGGTTGTCAACCTTTGGACTGCTGCGTGACCTGCCGTTAAAGCAAATTGAAAAAGACATTCAGCGTTTGATCGCTGCGAGTTACCTCACTCGCAGCGACGGCGAATATCCCGTGCTGCAAGTCACGCCCAAAGGCTGGGAAGTCTTGCGGGGCCAGCGACAAGCCGCGTTGCCCGCCCCTGCGAACGAACGACAGCGCGCAACGAGTCCCAGGAAAATCAAGGGCGGAACTCTTTTGCAGACGCTGCAGCTTTTGCGTCAAGGCTTGTCGATCACAGAAGTGGCGCAAGCGCGCGCATTGGAAGAGAGCACCATTTGGGGACATGCGAAAGAATTGGCGTTGGATGGAAAAATCGAGAATTTGGATGACATCATTTCACCGCAAGAGGTGGCTGAAATTTCGCGCTTCTTAAGCAAAACGGAGTCGTTTGATCGCGCGACCATCTCTGCGCATCTGCCGAGGCATCATCCCAGTAAAGTTTTTTTTGTGCGTGCCATTCTGCAGGCACGACAAAGGGGGGTAAAAATCTAGCGTGCTGCTATCTTGATTTGTTCGAGGCTATCTTGAAATGTCATCCCACCAGGCGGGATCTTGTGAAGTACTCGGCATGTGGCCTGGAGCTTCACAAGCTCCTTCCAGGATGACAAGATGAGATACTTATACAACACAGCGCAGTAGGCACCAAGATGCTGTCGTCACGTTTTTTCTGCTTCGTCTATCATCTCAGAGTTAACCTGTACGGTTTTCATTTTGGTTACCGTGTTAATTCTACTTGGGCATATTAAAAATTGTACCACAGTAGAGCTAATCAAACCTCACTTCCAGAACCGGGTTCGCATGAATTCGAATTCCGAAAAACACACGCTTTTGATTATCGACGATCAACCGCAATTTGCTCAGGATTTCATCCTGCTGACCGGCGAAGAATTCAATGTGGTGACCGCCGCAAACGGCGAAGACGGCTTGCGCAAATTTCAAGAGGTTGCCGCAGATCTCATTTTGGTTGATTTGAAGCTCGGGCGCGGCATTGACGGCATTGAAACGCTGCGCCGGCTCAAACAGGCCGATCCCGATGCCGGCGTTATCATCGTTACCGAGCACGCTTCTATTGAGACAGCGCATCAAGCCGGCCGGCTCGGCGCGCTCGATTATTGCAGTAAGGCGCCCAATCTCAAAGAATTGCGTGCGCATCTCAAGCAGCACCTGCAAAATGTGGCATGGCGCCGCGCCTATCGCGACGAATTGCAGCGCCAGTATCCCAAATTCATTGCCGAGAGTCCGGCAATGCGCAAGCTCATCGAAGATATCGACGCCGTTGCACCGAGTGATCGCCTGGTCCTGATCACCGGCGAATCAGGCGCCGGCAAAGAACTGGTGGCACGTGAGATTCACCGCCGCAGCCTGCGCGCGGAACGGCCGCTGTTCGTCGTCAATTGCAGCAATCTCGCCGCGCCGTTGTTTGAAAGTGAATTCTTTGGCCACGAACGCGGCTCGTTTACCAGCGCTGACCGCCAGCAACGCGGCAAATTCGAAGCGGCCCATCTGAGTACATTGTTTCTCGATGAAGTCGGCGATTTACCGCTGGAATCCCAACCCAAAATTTTGCGCGCGGTGGAATACGGCAAATTCAATCGCATCGGCAAAACGCATGAGCAACACGCTGACGTGCGCCTGATTGCCGCCACCAATCACAATCTCGAAGAAGAGACGAAAGCCGGACGCTTTCGGCAGGATTTGTTTTATCGCATCAATCGCGTGAACATTCACGTGCCGCCGTTGCGCCAGCGCCGTGAAGATATTCCGCCGTTAATCAACTATTATCTCGAATATTTCAGTCTGATGTTGCATCGTTTACCCCCTGAGATTCCTGCCGACGTTATGCAGGACTGGCTGCAATATGATTGGCCCGGCAACGTGCGCGAGCTGACCAGCGCGATCGAGAATCTCGTTTTGTTCAGCAAAGATGGCAAAATTGACCGTTCGCGTCTCTCCCTCCCACCGCGCAAAAATACTTCTCCAGAACTCTTCCTCCCACTTTTCGATCTGCCTTACGAACAGGCGAAGGAAAAGTTGATCGACCAGTTTCAGCAAGACTATTTCCATGAAAAACTCAGGCGCCACGAGGGCAACTACACGCGCGCCGCTGAGGAGGCCGGCGTGAATCGCGCTACAATTTACCGCATTCTCGCTTCCGGAGATTGATTGTTCCGCTTCGCCAGAGCGCGTGTGGAGGCGACTCCACATGCCTGGTCTTCTCTCTGTTGCGTGCCGGCAACAAGGCAAAGTCCATTGAATTCAATATGCTTTCTCGCCTTCTACCCGACCAAGCGTTGCCTGAGCGCAACACTTTGTTGCCTTTCCCATTTCCCTCTCTCCACCCAGGGTGCTGCAACTCTTTAATTTGCATGTTTGATTTTCAAAAATTTTTCGCCCATTCGTGGCATATGTTTTGTCATTGCAGGAAGCAACTCACCTGAGCGAAGAAATTTTTATTTTGACTTTCCCCATCATGCAGTCTGGTGACTGGCCTATGCCATGATCGCTCGAGGGCATACGGCAATTCTGCAAAGGAATCTCATAATCATGACGGCCTCCCGCCAAACCACTGCTCATTCAACCGAACGCTGGGTTATGCCAGCGGGGTGGATTTTGAGTGTTGCGGGAGTCGTGATGCTGGTGCTCGGGCTTTCAGATGTTTTGAATTTGGCGTTTTTATTTGTTGGCGGCCTCGTTGCCATTCCCATGGGCTTGCTGCTGGTTGCTGCCGCACATCTCATTAAACGGCTGAATATCATTGAAAAAAACACCCGCGCGAGCGCGCAGCAACGCACCTCTGATGCGCCTCCACTCAGTTAGTCGAACAAGCTTGTGACAACGTTGTCAGGCTGGCGATCGCTGGGCATGTTTGATTAAATTTCATCGCCGAATCACGGGGAAAGAGATGATTTGGCAATGCGAAGGATTGCCGCCTGCCCGAGCCGGGGTGGGGAGACGGCTCGGGATATTTCGGAAACGGACGCGCGTGCTTCAATCATCCCACACGAACGAATGAACGAATGAACGGAGCCAAGCCGCCATGGCTGGCAGCAACGACAATGAAAAAAATGGCTGAATCTCATTCAAAAAAAACACCCGCGCGAGCGCGCAACAGCGTAACTCCTATGATCCACTGATATAACCGAGGCCTCAACGAGGTTGTGATAAGCAAATTGCTTACCGAATACGCCTATAGCTTATAGCTTTCGGATAAAAAATACCATCTTTGCCCGCATTCACACCATTTTGCAGAAAAGACTTGGCTTGAAACCACATTTCACGACGAAGAGGGCTACGAAATTTCAGAGGCTGGCGATCGTTGGACGTGTTTGATTAAGTTTCATCACCAAATCATGGGGAAACGTATGATTTGGCGATGTCAGGATTGCCGCCTGCCCGAGCCGGGATGGGGGGACGGCTCGGGATTTTATTTGAAATAGAGGCGTGAGCTTTGATCATCCATCAGTGGTTCGAATGAGCTGTCACTATCACCCAACCAATCCAATCATCGGTAATTGTCCACGCTGCAAAACCGACTACTGCAGCGCGTGTACGGCGCGTTTTCGGTTGAATGGTTTTGAAACTGTTTGCCTTGACTGCGGTGCTGCTCTCGTGATGAAGCGATTGCGGGGCGCCATGAATTTTGCGTTGCCTGGCTTGCTGCTTTTTATGTGGCTTTACACCGCCTCCCATCAACCCGCGGTCCTGGCGCCAGTTATGGGCTTGATGGGAGGCTATTTCTTTTGGGCAACCTACTGGGGCTGGCACACGAGCAGCTTTGATTGGGCCTCGTTAGCGCAACGCTGGGATGATCTTCCCGGACGGAAATGGTTGTGCACAGTTCTCTTTCTGGGCACACGCCTGATTGTCGCGGCGGCTATCGGAATTTTCCGCGAAGGAATCAGGCAGCCCTGGCTGGCGGCCGAGACGCTGCGGTGGTGGAAAATCAAAATGAGCACAGTAAAATAGCATTTTTCAAGAATAGATCTCCAAAAACGTATTCGCCTCATTCCAACCTGTAATTCATTCCTGCTTTAGTTTCCAAAAATTCTCCAGAGCACCCCTTGTCGCATTTACAAGAGTCTCGACATTTCAATCGCTTGGCGCGTTACAATCTCGACACCGTCATTCTGGTACGCGAATTGATTGCTGCAGAAGCAAAGATGGCTAGGACACGGCCCATCCCAAATCCCCAAACCGCCCCGACATAGGAAGCTGTCGTGGGCGGTATTCTATTTTGCAAAGTTGACAGGATCGTTTACCAGGCTAGGACGGCCTATTTGTAAACTCATGTCAACATTCTGCAGCAAAAGTGCAGGCACAACATTTCAGGAAGGCCGATGCGTATCTTGAGTTCAAGCCAGTACATTCGTTCTCTCTTGTATCGTCTCTTCGTTTTTCGACTTATTCTTGCCACCCTCCTGCTTCCCCTTGAGGTTTTGCTAGCCGGCGATGAGGCTCCCCTGGTGTTTTCTTCCGTGACTGTTCGCAGCATGCGCAGCGGCAACTGGTCTGACGCGACAACCTGGTCAAGCGGGAAAATCCCCTCACAAGGCGATCAGGTGTTGATTGATGCGGGGCATACCGTAACCTATGATCTCGTTTCCCAGGAAGCGGTCCGCTTGATTCACGTGCGCGGCAGATTGCTATTCTCTCGCACGCAGAATACCCAGCTTGATGTGGGCATGATCATCCTGCAAAACAGCGATACCGTTGATGAGAATTTCCATTGCAGCGTGCGCCATGAATCAGTCTATTTGGGCGAGCCTCGGCCCACGCTCGAAGTCGGCGCGCCCTTGAATCCCATTCCCGCGCATCTCACCGCGCGCATTCGTTTGGTTGATTTCGCCGATATGCGCGATGATTGCGGTCCGGGCATCATCAGCTACGGCGGGCGCATGGATTTTCATGGCACGCCGCTGAACAAAACCTGGAGCAAGCTCGGCCAAACCGCCAGCCTGGGCGCGACCACGATCATGCTCTCGGATTCGGTGAATTGGAAGGCGGGCGATCATATCATCATCACCGGCACCAACAAATTCGAGAGTTTCAAAAGCGACGGAGACTCCTTTCGTGGCAAAGACAAAGCGCATACCGAGGAAAACTATATTGCATCCATTTCTTCCTCCGGCAAAGTGATGACGCTGGTAACACCGTTGCGCCGCAACCATCTCGGCGAAGGCGAGTTTCGCGCCGAAGTGGCGAATCTCTCACGCAATGTTGTCATCGAATCAAAAGATCCGAACGGCGTGCGCGGCCACACGCTCTATCATTACAACAGCCGCGGCAGCATCAGCTACGCGGAGTTTGCGCATCTCGGCAAGCTCAACACCCTGGCGCGCTATCCCATCCATTTTCATGTGTTGGGGGATTCGCATCGCGGCGCCAGCGTGATCGGCGCTTCGATTTGGGATTCGCATAATCGTTTCGTTACGATTCACGGCACGAATTATCTGGTGGTGCGCGATTGCGTCGGTTATCAATCCGTTGGGCATGGATTTTTCATGGAAGACGCTACGGAAGTTTTTAATTTGTTCGATCGCAATCTTGCCGTACTGGGTTACAACCATACCAGATTGCCGGAACAGGCGCTGGCTTACGACGAAAATGCCGGCGCGGGTTATTGGTGGGCAAACGGCATGAACGCCTTCATCAACAATGTTGCGGCAGAATGCGATCGTTATGGCTTTCTCTACGAAGTTCCACCGGAAATCCGCGGCCGCGTGCAGCAGCCCGATGGCTCTTTTCAAGATAATGTACAAATCAACACGCTGCCGTTTTTGCGTTTTGACGGCAATGAGGCGCACGGCATGATGATGTACGGATTCAGCGGTGAAGGCGATGCCACCGCCGAAAATCCTTTCATTATTCGAAATCAAAAAAGTTGGCAACTGCGTTATGGCTTAAAGGCTATTGGCAATCACACGCTTGTCGAAAACTTCAACGTCTGGGCGGCAAGCTACGGCTTCTACGGCACTGCCGCCAAAAACGTCAAACTCGTCGGCATGCAAGGCAAGTCCCTGTCGCAGGTTTCGCTGGAGTTTTATGAAAAGCCCGAGGGTTTGCATACGTTTGAAAACATCATACTCGATGACACCGGGCAATATCCGTTTCGCATCACTGGACGCGACAACCGTGAATTGCCGGCTGAAATTCATGTGCGCAATTATACTCTGACGAATGTCGAAGACAATAAAATCGGCGCGGGCAGCGAGACGGATCATGCCAACGCCACGCCGGAATTGACGCTTTATCTGCATGATTTCTTCGGCCCGAATCGCGACGCCAAGGTTATTCCCGCCAATCAAACGCGCAACGACGGTTTGAACTATCAAATCATGACGCCGGTGTTTGAGGAATATGTCAAAGTCGCGGAAGTCAATGTGCCGTTTCCGGATAATCCCATCAAGCCGATCGATAAAATGGGGCCGGCCACGGTTATCACTTATCCCCCGGCAGATCAAAGCATCTCCACCAAAGCCAACGGCGATGTGATTGTTTACGGCACATGTATCGATGCCAACAGAATTACTCAGGTCACGGTGAATGGCATCAAAGCCAGGCCTCTGGCGGACAACTATTCTCAGTGGCAGGTGAGACTCAATAATCTGGCGGGCGAAATCAGCCTAAAAGCCGAAGCGGTTGATGAATTCGGCAATCGCGAGTTGCATCCGCATATCATCAAAATTACGGTGAATGGTGCAACAGCGGTGAACGATCGCAATGACAAGAATGCGCCGGCGCGAAATTATTCTCTGGCGCAAAATCATCCCAATCCCTTCAATCCCGCCACGCGCATTGTGTTCGAAGTGCCGGCCGACAATCTCGGCAGCCGTGAGGTTCGGCTGGTGATTTTCGATATTCTGGGCAGAAAGGTCAAAACGCTGGTGCAGAGCAAGCTTGTGCCAGGAAAATATATTCAGACATGGGATGGCCGCAATGATTTGGGCGCTGCGGTTAGCTCAGGAATTTATTTTTATGAGTTGATTGCCGAGGGCAGCGCAGGCCAATTATTCCGGCAAACGCGCAAAATGGTTTTGTCGAGGTGAAAATTCTTTAATGAATATCGGACAAGCTACACTCTCAGACTTTTAGAGTATATCCAAGCCGCTTTGCCCACAGAATCAGAAATCCCACAGAAAAAATTTTCTGTGGGATTTCATTTTGTGAACAACTAGTTTTAAATTCTAACCGCTGACTGCAAGACTCATCAAGACGTGTCATTCCTTGTGCAAAAACATCCATCACGCTTTTTCAAATTTGCCTCGCCAGCAATGTTTCCGCCAATTGCAAATCCAGCGTGTCGAATCCTTCGCTGAACCAGCGATAGGTTTGCAGCAGTAGTTGACGCGCTTCTTCGTTCTCGCCTTGTTGAGAAACCCAACCCACGGCCGCGCGCAACTCCAACGATTTTGCCCGGCGCTCGCGCGCAATGGCGAGCGCTTGCTGAAAACATTGCTCGACTTCCGCGATCGACTTTCCCTGCCGCATCAGCAACAAGGCTTGCAGACGATACAGCTCCGCCGTGTAAAACCGCTTGCCGCTTTTTTGCGCAGCCGCCAGCGCTTCCGCAAGCACGTGTAAACCTTCTTCGGTCCGGCCCGCCTTGCCATACGATTCCACCAACAGCGCAAGCAGATGCGGGCGAAACAACTCCGCGCCGGTAGCGCGCCAGGTTTCCAAGCCGCGCTCGATTTGTGCGATGCCAACGTCTTTCTCATTGAGTTCAGTCAAGGCCCAGCCGTTCAGCACGGTTGCCATCGCCAAACAAAAGAGAAAGCCATGCTCCGTGCAGAGACTAATCGCCTCTTCTGCCAGTTCGCGCGTTGCATCGATCTCCAGGCGCAATTGGCTCACCAGCGCGGCAAACGTCAACGCTGAGGCCAGACTGAAGGGATGCGCCAGTTCTCTCGCCAAAACCACGGCCTCTGCGCTTCGGCGCTGCGCTTGATCGGGATAGCCTTGAAACCAAAGAATGCGCGCCAAATAGCATAAACAGAGCACGCCGGAATCATGTCCGAAGCGGGCGATCATGGAACGGTGCTGCCGGGTTTCATAAAACGCAATGCCTTGCTGCAAATGGGCGCGCGCTTCTTCCAAATAACCCTGATGAAAAATCGCCGTGCCCAGCACGTAATGCGCTTCCACCAGCACCGCCGGATCCTGTTCCTGTTCTGCCAGCTTCAATGCCTGTTCCGCGAGTTTGTGCGCTTGCGCAAAATCGCCTCGAATGAGAAAATAAGTTGAGAGTCCCAACAGCGCCGGATAGAGATGAGGATGTTCTCCCAATTGCGTCGCGCATGCAAGCGCGCGTGCGTAGGTCAACTCAACTTGCGCAGCAGCATAACCTTTAGTGACAACCAATGCTGATCCCAACGCGATCAAGAAATCAAGCTCCAGACGGGTGGTTGCAGGCGTTGCCGGAAGCGTTTGCAGCAGCGCCAGCCCTTTGTTGAGATAGGCAATTGCTTCATCCGGCGCCGATCGCCGGTTGGCGCGTTGCGCGGCTTGATGCCAAAACGGCGCGGCCTGCTCGAACACTTTGGCTTCTGTGTAATGATAAGCTATCAACTCGGGCTTGGCTTCGATCACGCGGGGAAAGTGTTCCACCAACACTTGCGCGATGCGCATGTGATAAAGCTGGCGCGTGCTTTTGAGCAGCGCTTCATAGGCGGTATCGCGAATGAGCGCATGTTTGAAAACAAATCTTTTGCCGGGCAGCGCGCCTTCTTCATAAAGCAGCCCGGCTTCAACCAACCGCGCCAACTCGTTTTGCAGAGTCGCGTGATCGATCTGCGCCACCAGATGCATCAACTCATACGAAAATTCGCGCCCAATCACCGCGCCCAGTTGCACCACGTCTTTCACTGTTGCCAGACGATCGAGGCGCGCCATGAGTGAGTCGTGCAGCGTGGTTGGAATGGCGAGAGCCGGCAATGGCCCGGCCAGGGCAAAATGGTTTTCATGCTCGATGAGCAGGCCGGTTTCCAAAACCATCTTGGTCAACTCTTCGATGAACAGCGGCACGCCATCGGTTTTCAGCGCCAGTTGGCGCAACATTTCTCTGGGCAACGTCTTCCCACCGGCCAGCGCATGAATCATGGCTTCTGTTTCGTGCGCTGGCAGCGGCAGCAACATGATTTTCAGAATATGTTCACGTTCCGGCCACGGCGGAATGAACGCCGGACGAAAAGTGAAGACGGCCAGGATCGGCAGTGTTTTGATTTCATCGATAAGAAGATGGCACAATTCCAGTGTTGCACGATCAGCCCAATGCAAATCTTCCACAGTAAGAATCAATGGCTGGCGGCTTGCCAGCGACTGCAACAACCGCAAGAGGGCGCGATAGATTTTTTGTTTCTGCACTTGCGTACTGCCATAGGAAAGATTATCGAAAGCTTCCGGCGAGTCGGGCAGCACGCCCTGCAACAACAGGCGAATCTCATCAGGCCCCAGGCCATGTTTGGCGAGCGCGCTTTGCAAGGCCCGCGTTTTTTGATCGTGAGCCGTATCGCGTTTGACGGCAAAGAACTGCTCCAGCATGTCGAAGATGGGATGCAGCGCGCGGTTGGATTCATACGGCGAACAACGGCAGGCAAGCGCCAGATGCCGTTCGCCGGAAAGCGAGGCGTTGAACGCCTGCTGCAAGCGCGACTTGCCCACGCCCGCTTCGCCGCCCAGCAAAATTATCTGCCCGGAAGCGGCAGCCGCTTGTTGCCAACACTCGGTTAGTTGCGCCAATTCGCGTTCGCGACCAAACAGCGGGGTCAAATCCGGAACCGCCAGCTTTTCAAAACCTGCTTGCAGCGCCCGGGCGCGCAAGACTTGATAAACCTCAATCGGCTGCGCCACGCCCTTAAGCGTCTGCGCGCCGAGAGTCGCGAACTCGAAATCGTTTTGAATCAATTTGTGTGTTGTGCCGCTCAAAACGATGGCATTGGGCTGCGCCAAACCTTGCAAACGCGCAGCGAGATTGGGCGTTTGTCCCAGCGCCAGATGTTCCAGCCGCGTTCGCCCTCCCATCTCTCCCACCACCACGAGTCCGGTATGAATGCCGATGCGCACGGCAAGCTGCACGTAGCGGCTGGCCAGGTTTTCATTCAAGCGCGACATTTCCTCCAAAATGCCCAGGCCGGCGCGCACCGCGCGTTGCGCATCGTTTTCATGCGCACGCGGAAAGCCGAAGTAAACCAGCAAGCCGTCGCCGAGATACTGCGCAACATGCCCGTCAAACGCGATGATGGCTTTCTCACATGCTTCTTGATAATCACGCACCAACTCGCGCAAATCTTCGGGATCGAGGCGCGCGGACAAGTCCGTCGACCCCACCAAATCACAAAACATCACCGTGATTTGCCGGCGTTCGGCTTTGACTGAGACGCGGCCGGGGTTTTCCGCCGCAGCCAACGCCGCGCCGCATTTGCCGCAAAAGTTGAAGCCAGCGGGATTCACGAACCCGCATTGCGGGCAGGTTGGTGGGCCAGCGGTTTGATCGTTTGGCATGTTCGCTTCCTTCGGTAAAGGGGAATTCGGTGGGAAAAGATAAGCAAAGATTGGGCGGAATCACAATGGCTTTTATTGCGATAGCAAAAAGTGCATGGAATTTTGCGGTGAAATTGCTATCATTCGAACACACGAGCGCCCTGTCATCCCTGGGATCTTGTGAGTTGCTCGGCGGTGTGCATGATACGTCACAAGATCCCTGCCATGATAAATCAAAGTACTCATACTTCCACCGCCCGGGCGCTGGCCAAACTCAAACCGGAGAGTCAAACATGCCAACCTGGCTCGAACAAATTTCACTGCCGCTGTGGGCGATAACGCTGATTGCGACGATCGTGCTTGCCGCAGTCGTATTCGCGCTTCGGCGCTGGTTTCGTTTGAAGGCTGTAAAACTCAATATGGCGGTTACAACGCTGGAATTCGAGCGGAAACATGTAACAACGGCTGCAGCTCCGTCTGCGCCAACGGCCGGCATTTCGCAGGACGTGACTGCCGAATCGGGCGGCAGCGTGCAAGAGGTTGAACAAAACGCCGAGGGCAGCAACATCCAACAAAAAATTCACAGCAAGGGAACAGTTACCGGGGTTAAACAAAATGCCAAAAACCGCTGACACACCATTCGTCGTTTTCGATCCCATCAAAAACTTCACCAACCGCGAGCGCCAGGTGCAGGCGTTTGACCGGCTCTGGGACACGCCTCAGCCGTGGGTTTTCTTTTTGCACGGCTTGAGCGGCAACGGCAAATCCACTTTCATGCGTTACGTGATCGCCACTCGCTGCGCGCCGCAAAAGCTCGCTTACACGCAATTGTATCTTGATTCTCCCGAGGCTGCGATGAATCGCTTTGCAATGGCGGCCACACTTGCCGGGGGCTGGCGCGCGAATCTCCCGGCAAAACTTTTTGACCGCTTCGAGCAGCAGCGCAGAGAAATTTTAACCGAGCTGCAAAACCAACGCGCGAACTTGCGCATCACACAAATCATCAAGGCCGAGGCGGGCGCAACAGTCAGCAATGTGGCGCAGGATGCCGTCATGCGCCAGGCGCATGAGATGGATAAAATCGCCCACAGCCGCCTGGCCGATGCTTTTGTCGATCTGGCCAGAGCCTTGCCGGCTCGCGCCGTCGTTTTTCTCGACGGCTACGAGGCTTTGCAGCGCACCGGCGACCGCGGCTTGAGCGGCTGGCTGTGGAACATGCTGGAACGCTGCCACAAGCTCTGCCCGGGCTTGCGCGCGGTGGTGGGCTGCCAGGATCCACCGCAACTGCCGCTGGATTTTGGCGTGGCTGATGATGATCTGCACCCTTTCAAGCTCCGCGATACGCAACAACTCTTTGATAATTTGGGAATAAAAACCCCGGGACTGGCGCAGGCGGTGCAGGAATTCACGCGGGGACATGCGCTGCTGGTGGCCATGGCCGCGCAAGAGGCGCTGGCCGGCTCGCTCTCGCTGGTGGAAATACGGCAGGCAATTGACGCAAAACACCGTGCGGAAGAATGGCTCTTCCATCGCGTAATTGGCCGGCTGCCCGAGCCGCACCAAACCGCCCTGCCCTGGCTGGCCTTGTTGCGCCGTTTCAACCACGACAGCCTGAATCACTTGCTTGCTGCTTACGGCGTGAAGTTTTCGGAAAAGGATTTTCGCAGCTTGCAGCAATTCAGTTTTGTGAGATATGACCAGGGCTGGTGGCGCTGCCACGATTTGATCCGCCGCACCCAGCAGCGGTACCAAAACCAAGCTCAGCCGCAGGAGACGCGGTCTTTTTACGCCCGCGCGTATGAGTATCATACCAGCCAGGGAAAAGAGAAAGGCCGCGAAGCCGATCAGGTGGACGGGTTATACTATCATTTTTTACTTGAACCTGAGGCTGGACACCAGAATTGGAACGAAGTTTTGCTTGAAGCCAAAACCAACTGGCGCCGGGAGTTTTGGGGAGAATTGATTAAAGTAGCGGATGAAGCAAGCGAAGGTGCGACGCGAGAGATTCAGGCGGATATTGCGTTTGAGCGGGGTTATTATGGTTTGCGGCAATATGAGATGGACGCCGCCATCAAAGCCTACAACGACGCGCTCGCCCTTTTCAAAGCCGTCGGCTCCCGCCTCGGCGAAGCCAACACCCTGAAGGCCATCGGCGATGTC
>SZPB01000164.1 GCA_030263535.1 Cytophagia bacterium CHB2 | reverse complement strand
CAGCGTTTATTTGATGATTCCTTATCTGGAGAAAACCGGAGGCGTTTGGTTCAGCAAAGGCGGCATGTACAGCCTCGTTCAGGCATTGGAAAAAGTTTTTTGGGAGATCGGCGGCCGCCTCGAAACCGGCGCCGAGGTTTCCGAGATTGTCGTCAAAAATGGCCGCACGACCGGCGTGATGGCAAAGGGGACGTTTTATGCGGCGGATGCCGTGGTTTCAAATGCGGATTGGGCGCACACCCATCGTGATTTGATCCAGCCGGCGCATCGCCGCAAATGGACGAATCGTAAAGTCGAAAAACTCGACTACGCGATGAGCGCATTTTTGCTGTATCTCGGTGTGCGTAAGCAATATCCGCAGCTCTTGCATCATACGCTCATTCTCTCGCCGCGTTATCGCGAATTGGTGAAGGATATTTTTGATCGCAAGATTTTGCCGGATGATTTTTCGATGTATTTGCATGCGCCCACCCGCACCGATCCCTCGATGGCGCCGCCCGGCGGCGAGAGCATGTATGTGTTAATCCCGGTTCCGAACCTCGCCGGCGAGGTTGATTGGCACACGAGGGCACAACCCTTTGCAGAAAAGATTTTGAAGTTTTTAGAAGATGATTTTGGCTTGCGCGATCTGCGCCAGAACCTCGAGGTGCTGGAAATTTTTACGCCGCTCGATTTCAAACGCCGGCGGAATTCGCATCTCGGCAGCGCCTGGGGTGTCGAGCCGAAGCTCACGCAAACGGCCTATTTCAGGCCCCACAATCGCAGTGAAGATATCGCGAACCTCTATTTTGTCGGCGCGAGCACGCATCCGGGCGCGGGTGTGCCCGGCGTGTTGCTCACGGCGGAAACGACCGAGAGAGTCATACTCTCTGATTTTAATATATCGCAATTTGAAAGGTTGAGTGAAGGTGTGTTGGATTGAGGAACGATTGGGCTAAGGCTTTGCCTTTCTCGCTTAGCCCAAGCATCCGGGAACATTATGAAATTTTGGCTTGAAAAATCGCAGCGCAGCGCGTTTGAGTATTCACGCAAGTTGACCGCCAACTATTCCAAAAGCTTTTATCTCTCCACCCGTTTGTTGCCGCAAGAAAAACGCTGGGCCACGTTCGCCGCTTACGGCTTTTGCCGCTACGTGGATAATTTGAGTGATTTGCAGCGCGACCGCAACGCAACTGAAATCGAACGCGAGCTGGATTTCCTCGCATGCGAACTCGAGACAGCTTACCGCACCGGCGAATCCGAGCATCCCATTATTCGGCCGTTCGTTGCCGTGGCATTGCGCTATGGCATCCCGCTGGCACACCCGCTCGATTTGATCAACGGCGTGCGCATGGATTTGCGTCACGTGCGCTATCAGACATTTGACGAGTTATATCCGTTCTGTTACAAAGTTGCGGCAGTGGTGGGTTTAATGATGACGCATATTTTCGGATATGAAGATCACCGCGTCTTCACCTACGCGGAGAAACTCGGGGTGGCAATGCAATTGACCAACATTTTGCGCGATATTCAAGAAGATTGCCGCATGGGCAGAATCTATTTGCCGCTGGACGAATTGCAAGCCTTTAAGTGCGGCGAATATAATATTGTTGCCGAACGGATAACGCCGGAGTTCCGCGAGTTGATGGCGTTTCAAGTCAATCGCGCGCATTCGTATTACGAGGCTGCTGAGGCCGGCATCGAGTTGCTCGACGCAGACGCCCGTTTTGCGGTTTATGCCGCGAGCCGGATCTATCGCGGCATTCTGCGCCGTCTGGAAGCGCGCGCCTACAACCCTTTTCTTGGCCGGGTTTACGTGCCGAAACACGCCAAGCTCAGCATCGTCCTGCAAGAAGTGTTGCGCACGAAAGTGCTGGCCACGCAAGAACGCCTGGCCTATCATCTCGAGGCAGGTTGAAGGCATGATTCCCGCCAAACCCGCTGCTTGGGCGGACCGCATTTTTTATCCCTATGTCATGCATCTGTTCCACCGGCATTTTCAGCGCATTTGCCTGCTCGGCGAGGTTCCCCGCTGTGAGGCGCAATTACCGTTGCTGTTGCTCCCGAATCACAGCACGTGGTGGGACGGTTTTTTTGTTTATCTCCTCAATAAAAAAAACTTTTACCGCCAACCGTATCTGATGATGTTGGAAGAACAGCTTCGGCGCTACCCCTTTTTTGCAAAGCTCGGCGTTTTTTCGATCAATCCGCATTCGGCGAGCAGCGTCCGCGCGTCGTTGCGCTATGCTGCCGCCCTCATGCAGCAAACTCGCCCGGTTCTTCTCGGGTTCTTTCCGCAAGGCGAACTACGGCCTTGGGATACGCGCCCGCTCGGCTACCAGCGCGGCCTCGAGGTTTTGCTCAAAATGTTCGGCGATAAAGTGAATCTTTTGAACGTGGCGATCAAAACCGAATTCCGCAATGAACGCTTGCCCGAAGCGTTTTTTCTGTTTGATCAAAATCGCGTCGTTGGCCATGATGATTTGTTGCGCAGCCAGGATTTGGAAAAAATAGAAGAAGGCTTATTGTCCGAGCTTACGCAACGGATAAAGCGCGGGGAGCAAGGGAGAGTGTTGGTTGGCCGGGCAAGCTCGTGAATTTGACAATCATGATCGCTAGCTGATGACATGTAAGAGAGATTTATTAATATCGGCAAAAGAGTGACCATTTTATTTTTCTGCATTTTTGGCATTCTCACCCTCGTGCTCGGCATTACTCTTTTCAATGCGTTCACAGCGCCGAGGCTGCAAGCCGCCCCGCGTTTGCAAACAACGCCGCTCGTTTCCGTGCTCATTCCCGCGCGCGATGAGGAAGAAAATCTTGCCAATTGCCTCACCGGATTGCTGCGGCAGAATTATCCCCATCTCGAAATAATCGTCCTGGATGATGGTTCGCGCGATGCAACGGCTGCTATTGCCCGCCGCTTTGTCGAGCAGGACAAGCGTGTGCAGCTCTTGGCAGGCGAGCCTTTGCCGCCGGGCTGGCTGGGCAAGAATTGGGCTTGTGATCAACTCAGCCGCTGTGCGCGCGGTGAAATTCTCATCTTCACCGATGCGGACTGCACGCATGCGCCGGAAATCGTTACGCACACCGTGGCATGGATGCAAAAGCTGCGACTCGGAATGCTCACGGCTTTTTCGCAGCAAGTCACGTTAACGCTGCCGGAGAAGCTGATTGTGCCGGTGATCTACATGCTGGTTTACAGTTATTTGCCGTTGTGGCTGACTTATTTCTTGCAATCACCTTCACTGGCGGCCGCCAACGGCCAATGGATTGCCTTCACGCGCGGAACGTATCATCGTATCGGTGGACATCGCGCGGTGCGCCGGGAAGTTGTGGAAGACGTCGAGCTGAGCCGTCTCGCAAAAATCCGCGGTGAAAAAATTCTGGTGTTTCCCGGAACCGGGGCGTTGTTTTGCCGCATGTATCGCTCCTGGCGCGGCGTGTGGGAAGGTTTTTCGAAAAACGCTTTTGGTTTGGTGCGATTCCAAACCGCTCCGTTCTTCATGCTCGCGACGCTGTTATTCGCCATTCACGTGACGCCTTATCTCTTCGTTGGGTTTGAATCTCTCGCGCCTTTGGCGGGGCTTGCCATTTTGATGAATCTCCTTTTGCGCCTCATCTTGGCGTTGAAGTATAAACAACCGCTTTTTACCAGCGTGATTCTGCATCCCGTGGCGGTCGTGTTGGCGATCATCATTGGATTGAATTCTTATCGCTGGTTTCGCGCCGGCAAAATTATTTGGAAAAACCGCCCGATTCCCTCAAAAAGGTAAGCCACGACAAGCGCCATGCACTATCCCAAACAGGAAACGATTGCCGTTGTTCTCATCTACATTTTCATGCTCGCGGGAGGTTTGTGGCATGCGCTCGATATTCTGCAAGCAGAAATGCGCCTGCTGGCCTCGCCCATGATCATTGGCCTCGGCCTCTTGCTTTTTGGGGATTATCTGCGTAATCTTCATTTCGAAAAAACGAATTCTAAAGCGCCGGGTGAGGGCCTAAATGCCAAGCAAGCGGCGCGCCGCTTTGTTGTGTGGAGCATTCTTGTTGTATTGTTTGGTTTCTTAATCGAACTTGTCGGCGTCAAAACGGGAGTGGTTTTCGGACGGTATCGCTATGGCGGAACATTGCAGCCGGCGCTTGCGGAGGTTCCGCTTGCCATCGGTTTTGCCTGGCTTGCGATGTTGCTTTGTTCTGGCGCGTTAACCGCGCGTGTGCTCTCTCATGTGAAAACGCCGAACCTCGTGCTGCAGGCCGGATTGATCGCGGGTTTCATGCTTTTGTTTGATTTTTTTATGGAGCCGGCGGCAATGAAATTGAACTATTGGCAGTGGCAGGACGGCACCGTGCCGCCGCGCAATTACCTCGCTTGGTTTGTGACCGGATATGCCCTGGCTTTTTCTGGCTTGCGCACGCAATTTTGGCGCGCGCAGCCTTCGATCATTTCTGTGCACGCTTATATTGCGCAGCTCGGATATTTTTCAATCGTGAATTTAGTAAAGTGATGATCTCATGCACGCTTATGCAACACAATCCAATAAAGGGCTTTTCTTTGGGATTGCTATCGTTTTGTTGTGGTGCGGCAATTTGGCGCTCTTGTTCAGCCAAGAGATGACGATTAAAGCATTACCGTGGATGATCCCCGCGGTGATGGTGCAAATGTTTTTGCATACCGGCCTGTTTATCACCGCGCACGATGCCATGCACGGCGTGCTTGCGCCGCAACACAAGCGTCTGAACAATCTTGCCGGTAGCTTGTGCGTGATCTTGTATGCTTTGTTTTCCTTCAAGAGTTTGCGCCGTGAGCATCAACAACACCATGCGCACCCCGGCAGCGCTCAAGACCCGGATTATCATGATGGCGAACATCGTGGCTTTTGGCGGTGGTATGCTCATTTTATGATGACGTACGTGACTTGGCGCCAGCTTCTGGGCATGGCGCTCGTGTTCAACCTGCTGCATCATGTCATGCACATTCCGCTGGTGAATTTATTGGTTGCCTGGGTGCTGCCCTCGTTGTTAAGCACGCTGCAATTGTTTTATTTCGGCACGTTCTTGCCGCATCGCCAGCCGCCGGGTGGATATGACAATCGCCATCACGCGCGCAGCAACGACTTTTCCGTGTTCTGGTCGTTTGTGACATGCTACCATTTTGGCTATCATCTCGAACATCATGAATACCCTTTTGTGCCCTGGTGGCGGCTGCCGTTTGTGCGGCGGCAGCTTTCACATAAGGAACTTGCGTGATGCCCGTTCCTGATATTCGCGTGCAAACCTGCAACACTGCGCCTGTCAATGCTCTCGGCGACTTTGTTTTGTATTGGATGATTGCCCATCGCCGCACGCAATGGAACTTCAGCCTGCAACGCGCCGTGGAGTATGCACAGCAGCTCAACAAACCTCTGATCGTACTCGAGGCCTTGCGCTGCGACTATCGTTGGGCTAGCGATCGATTGCATCGCTTTGTGATCGAGGGCATGCGCGATAATGCCGAACGGTTGCAAAAGACGAAAGTTTTTTATTATCCCTATATCGAACCGGCGCGAAATGCCGGAAAAGGGCTGCTGGCGGCGCTGTCCCGGCATGCTTGTGTCGTTGTGACGGATGATTTCCCGGCGTTCATGCTGCCACCTATGATCGCGGCGGCGGCGCGGCAGCTCAACGTGAGATTGGAAAAAATCGATTCCAATGGCATCCTGCCCATGCGCGCGGCCGGGCAGGTTTTTCCCACAGCCTATGCGTTCCGGCGTTTTCTGCAAAAGAATTTGCACGCGCATTTGCAGGCTTTTCCTTTGGCAGATCCGTTACGGCGCGTCAGCCTGCCCGTGCTCGCCAGTCTTCCCAAACAAATTCTAGAACGCTGGCCGCGTGCAACCGAGGCTTTGTTTGCAGGTGAAAAGGCAGCCATGCGCAAATTACCGATCGATCACAGCGTCGGAACGGTTACGACGCGCGGCGGGCCGGCGGCAGCACAAGAAACATTAAGAAACTTTTTGGAACATCGGCTTTTCCGTTACGCGGATGAACGCAATCAGCCGCAACAAGAAGTCGCGAGCGGCTTGTCGCCGTATTTGCATTTTGGCCATATTTCGACGCATCAGGTGTTTGCCGAATTGATGCAGCGGGAGAATTGGTCGCCCGCGCTCTTGCCGCCAAAAGGCAGCGGCGCGAAAGAAGGGTGGTGGGGCGTGAGCGCGCCGGCGGAATCTTTTCTTGACGAATTCGTGACGTGGCGCGAAGTGGGATACAATTTCTGCTCGCAGCGGGGGGACTACGATCAGTTTGAGTCGTTGCCGAACTGGGCGCAGCAAACGCTCGCAAAGCATGCGCGCGATCGCCGTGAACATGTTTATTCGCGCGCACAGTTTGAAAATGCCGAGACCCATGACGCTCTGTGGAATGCGGCGCAAATGCAGTTACTGGTGGAAGGCCGGGTGCACAATTATCTGCGCATGCTCTGGGGAAAAAAAATCCTGCAATGGTCGCGCACGCCGCAGGCAGCGTTGGAGCTGATGATTGAATTGAACAACAAATATGCCCTCGACGGACGCAATCCGAATTCCTATTCCGGTATTTTTTGGGTGCTGGGGCGTTATGATCGTCCCTGGCATCCGGAACGTCCGGTCTTCGGCGTGATTCGCTACATGAGTTCGGAGAACACCGCCCGCAAAGTGCGTGTGCGTGAGTATATCAACAAGTATCTTGGTTTCAAAACGCCGACGTTGTTTGACGAAGGTTCAACTTAAGGAGAATGCCGTGCCCTCCGTGAAAGGCGCTGTAACCAACCCCTCGTTTTGGAAGCTCGTCTGGCATTTGCCCAAGATGTTGCGCCTGACGTTGCGCTTGCTCAAAGATGGTCGCGTGCCGCTCATCGGGAAGCTTGCATTTTTTGCAGCTTGCGCATACACTGTTTCTCCGGTTGATTTGGTGCCGGATTTCATCCTGCCCGTTCTGGGCTATGCAGACGATGTTGCCCTGCTTCTGGCTGCCTTGCGCTTCATGTTGAAACTAACGCCCCCCAACGTACTCGAGGAGCATCTTGGTGAATTGGATATGCGCTCTTTACCGTAAAATTCTCAGGCAAAAATCGAGCGGTTGCCGCACGCGAAACCGGAAAGGCGAGACGAATCGCCTGCCCGGGAATTCTGATTTTGCGCCGAACGCCGGGCGAGGCTTTGGGCTTCCTGCCGGGTTGGTTTTCATCGTGTTGCTTGGCGTTTCTTCCCTTCATGCCCAACCCCTCAAGCTCGAGGTCATTTATCCGCGCGAAGATCTCACGCTGACCGCGCGCGATTCAACCTTCATTTTTGGAAATTATTTTCCCGCGAGCGCCAAGATCCTGATCAACGGCATCGCCGCCCGGCAATATCCCAACAATACATTTCTTGCCGTTGTGCCAATTAAGCCGGGAATGTTTATCTTCCGCGCGGTTGCGCACGACAGCTCACGCACACTCGCGCGGTGGGATTCCACTGTGGTTGAGCGCAGAGTTTATATCCCAAACTATCTCATCACCTCGCCGGGCGTTCCGCTGCAATTCGATACGAGTTACGTTTTTCCTCGCGTCGCTCTTGAAATGCGCGCCGGTGATCTTCTGGGCGTGGCGGTGAAAGGTACGCCCGGCATGCGCGCCACATTTTCGATTGATGGTCTTGCGCAAAATCTTCCCATGGCCGAGAAGCCGGCGCGCAAACAATTCTACTGGGGTGAAGCCGTGTTTGGCCGCGCCCAGCCGCCCAACACGCCCGAGGTGCGCGGCATTTATACCGGCGTCTACCGCATTCGTGCAGCGGATACCACCCAAAACGCCAATATTCGATTTCAACTCGCGCATGATAGCGGCGAAAAAGTCGAGTTAATTGCCACAGGAAAGTTGAGCATTTTGCCGGAAGTGATTCCCCGCGTGGTCGGCTTGACGGAAGAACTGACGATCGGGCGTACTGGTCCGGGGAATGGTTATCAACTCTTTCTGCCGCGCGAGGTGAAGCTGCGCATCACCGGGCGCGAAGGCGCGTCTTATCGCGCGCGCTTAACCCAGGATGAATCGATTTGGATTCCGGTGGCGAATGCTAGGCTCCTGCCTGCCGGCACGCTGCCCCCGCAAACCACGGTGCAAGTGGCGCGCACGCAAAGTTTTCCCGAACGCACGCGGGTGACGATTTTTATGGATGAGTGCGTGCCGTTTCGCATCGAGCAGCGCTCGCAACCGCAACGCCTCGAGGTGATCCTGTTCGGCGTCACTTCAGACACGGATTGGATTCGCCATGATTATGGAGACCCGTTGATTGGCGAGATCCGTTGGTCACAGGACGAAGATGAGAAATATCGCCTGAGCATCGCGCTCAATCAAAAACAACAGTGGGGATACTCGGCTTCTTACGAAGGCACGAACCTCATACTCGATATTAAAAAAACACCAAAGCTCGCCGCGCCGCCGCACAGCCCGTTGCAGGGTCTGTTTGTTTGTGTTGATGCGGGGCACGGTCCCGATTTGGGCGCGATCGGGCCTACCGGATTCACCGAAAGGGAAGCGACGTTTTTACTCGCGCAAGAAGTCGAGAAAAAATTGCTGGCTAAAGGCGCGAATGTGATTCAGACGCGCGTAGTGCTGGAAGAGGGCATTACGCTCACGGCGCGCCGCAAATTTGCCGAGGTGAGCAACGCGGATTTGTTCATCAGTTTGCACTACAACGCGTTGCCGGATGGCGTCAATCCGTTTCTCAATCGCGGCAGCAGCGCCTTTTATTATCACGCACAAAGCTATGCTCTGGCAAATAAAGTCCTCCGCATGTTGCTAAATAAACTAAAACTTCCTAACTTTGGTCTGTTTTATGACAATCTCGCGGTGTGCCGGGTGACCAACATGCCGGCGGTTCTGATCGAACCGGCGTTTATCATGCATCCGGAGGAAGAATTTTTAATCCTGTCGCCGCGTTTTCGTGAAGCAACGGCTGAAGCCATTGTGGCTGGAATGGAGGAGTTTCTAAAAGCGGCGCGGGAGTAATAAAAAAACGAAATGGAATTCGAATATACCTATTGTCCCAAATGTTCGGGTAAACTCGAAACGCGATTCGTGGAAGGCCGTGAACGCCAGGTTTGTTCGCAGTGCGGATTTATTTTTTATCGCAATCCCATCCCGGCGGCCGCCGTCATTTTAAGAAACGATGACGGGGTTTTGCTGGTGCAACGCGCGATCGAGCCGCGCGCCGGCGATTGGTGCCTGCCGGCGGGATTCATGGAGTGGAATGAAGGGCCGGAGCAAACTGCCATTCGCGAAGTGAAAGAAGAGACCAATCTCGATATCGCATTGCGCGGCATTTACGGTGTTTATCCCGGCAGCGATTATCCGGCTTATAAAATTGTGCTCATCGTTTATTGGGGTGAAATTCTCGGCGGGGAGCTGCGGCCGGGCGATGACGCGAAAGACACAAAATTTTTTAAGCTGGCGGAATTGCCGGAGAATATCGCATTTCGCATTCATTCGAATATCCTGAATGCGTTAAAAAATGAAGGTGAAGGACGATGAAATTTTGCTTACTGATATGCCTCGGATATGCCATGCTCGTGGGCTGCACCAGTTCCCGCAACGAGCAGCCCGCGGAAGCCTCCCCTCAAAATGTAGTTGCCGAGACGAAAATGGGCATGCAGAAAGTCTATATTGATGAGATGCCGCGGCTTTTTACCACGGCAAGGGGACGCAAGCTCATGATCCCGATTACCGGCAACTTGCCCAACCCGGCATATCGTTTGGACAGCCTGCAAGTCGAGATCAAAGGCCGGGTTATTACAATCACGCCGCTGGCTCATTATAATGATAGCGCTACGGTGATTCAAGTCTTGGTGCCTTATTCCAAAACCATTGAGATCGGCCCGCTCGAAACCGGAGAGTATCAGCTTCGTTTCGAAGGCCGGTCAGGCGCACAAGACGGAAAAATCATAGTTGAAGATTAAGGCAGGGCCGTTTGATGAATCCTCAATTTTAAAATGTATGCGACTGAGGGAATGAGTACAGGCTTTCTAAACGCATTTACGACCGCATGACTGGCTTCTACTACCATTCTGCTTGTTTGAAACATGACACCGGCGAAGGGCATCCAGAGCGGCCTGCCCGGCTGGAGGCGATCATCTCACATTTAAACACGATGGGACTTTTGGAGCGTGTGCAAATGATCGAACCGGAACCGGCGCCGCTTTCGGCGATTACCGCCGTTCACCCGCGCCAATACGTCGATTGGATTCAACAAAGCTGCGGTTGGCAGCTAAATGCGCTCGATGCCGACACCATCGTTTCGGAACATTCCTTTCACGCCGCGCGCTTGGCGGCAGGTGCAGCGCTGGACGCTGTTGATCGCGTCAGCTCGGGAAAGCTGCGTAATGCTTTTTGCGCGATGCGCCCGCCCGGCCATCATGCCGAAGCCGGCGCCGCCATGGGTTTTTGTTTGTTTAATAATGTTGCGATTGCGGCAGAATGGCTGCTGCAAAATCAGCGCGCTGAGCGCGTGTTGATCGTTGATTGGGATGTGCATCATGGCAACGGCACGCAGGATATTTTTTATGAACGCGGTGACGTTTATTTTTTGAGTTTTCATGAATGGCCGCTTTATCCGGGCACCGGGCGGGAAAATGAAACCGGCGCCGGTGCGGGATTGGGGAAAACCCGCAATGTCACGATCGCAGCGCATACGCCGGAAGCAGATTATCTCGCGCGCTTCGACGCCGTTGTTGCAGAAGTGCACGAAACCTTCAAACCGGATTTTGTTTTAATATCCGCGGGCTTTGATGCGCATCAGCACGATCCGCTTGCGCATCTGCGTTTGACGGAATCCGGTTTTGCCCGCATGACGGAGATCCTGTTGGACCTGGCCAAATCGTCCTGCCAGGGCAAGATCGCGTCTCTGCTGGAAGGCGGCTATCATCTCGAAGGCCTGTCGCGTTCTGTTGCCGCGCATGTGGAGAAATTGCTCACTGCTTCCACGTAAGCGCGCGTGAAGTTTTCGCATAAACAGAGTGGCACACGTTAAACAATGAGTTCACAATTGTGGCAAGATGATCCGGCTAGCCGCGACCCGTTTGCGACGCAGCGCAAACGCATGGTGGCACATCAAATCGAACGACGTGGTATTCATGACCCGCGCGTGCTCGAAGCTATGCGGCTCGTGCCCCGGCATTGTTTCGTGCCGGATCGCTATCATGCCGCCGCCTACGACGATACGCCGATCGCCATTGGTTATGGACAAACCGTTTCCCAGCCCTATATTGTCGCCTACATGCTCCAGGCCTTGAAATTAGTGGGCATCGAAAAAGTGCTGGAGATCGGCGCCGGATCGGGTTACGAAGCCGCGCTGCTTTCACATTTGTGTGACGAAGTTTATTCGATCGAAATCATTCCCGAGCTGGCGGCGCGCGCCGAGAGGATTCTCAAGGATTTGAATTATGCCAACGTTCATATTCGCTGCGCCGATGGTTACAAAGGCTGGCCTGAAGCCGGGAGTTTTGATCGCATCATTCTCTCTGCTGCGCCAACCCAAGTTCCCGAGATGTTGCTGGAACAGCTTGCGCCCGAAGGCATAATGATTTTGCCGTTGGGCGATCTCGATCAGCGGCTTGTGCATATTAAGAAAAATGCCAACGGTGAAATTGAACGCACGCATTCCCTGCCAGTCAAGTTCGTGCCCATGACGGGTATAGCCGCTTCCACAAATTAACCTGAAAGAAAATGCCTGTAGCGCCTTCGCGTAAATCGAAACAAGTTTTAACGGAGCGCGACATCCTGCAAGCCTGGAAGGAGCGCAAAACCCAGATTATAGTGCCCACCGGCGCGCTTGTCACACCCGCCGCCCGCGATGCGGCCAAAGTCCGCAAAATTGCGCTCATCAGCGCCGCCTCACAAGCAGCTCCGGCCGAAACGCCGACAGCGGTCAGCGAGAAGCCCCAACTCGTCGTGATCGGTTCCGATCATGCCGGTTATCAACTCAAAGAGCAAATCAAGACTCATCTTCGCGATCTGGGTTACCGCCATGAAGATGTCGGCGCGTTCAGCGAAGCGTCTGTCGATTATCCCGATATTGCAGAATTGGTGGCGCAGCGGGTAGCGGGCCAGGCAAGTTTGCGCGGTATTATCATCGACGGCGCAGGCATCGGCTCGACCATCGCGGCGAACAAAGTGCCCGGCATTCGCGCTGCCGCTTGTTTTGATACATACACCACCAAAAACAGCCGCGAGCATAATAACACTAATGTCCTGTGTCTGGGCAGCCGCAATCTCGGCAGCGACATTGCCAAGGAAATTGTGACCGTTTGGCTTGCCACCGGCTTCGGCGGCGGCAGACATCAGCGCCGCATTGAAAAGATCGCCGCGCTCGAACAAAAATATTTGCGTAACCCGTGAAACCTCTCAAGTTACGGTGCGTCTAATTGCGTGGCTTTACGGCCAACGATATGTTTGGATCATGATAAACGAAGTTGAACAACGATTCGAGAACAATGACGCAAGAAACGCAAAATCAGCAAAACGTGTTGCAAGAACCCACGCCGGATCCGCGCCGGCTTTATCGTTCTGTCGTTGATCGCAAAATCGCCGGTTTGTGCGGCGGTCTTGCCGAGTATTTTGGCGTGGATGCATTATTCATCCGGCTTCTCTTTTTTCTCAGTATCTTCTTGGGATTTGGTATTTTTGTGTACATCGCCGGTTGGATTATTATTCCGGATAACCCGGCCGGACACTCCGCTGTGCCCAAAGCGCCGACGGCCAGCGGCCGCTATGTCTGGGGCGCTTTTCTGATCTTGTTGGGCCTTATCTTTCTCGCAGAGCAAAACGGGTTTGATTGGTTTGTGCCCTGGCGCTGGCATTTTTACTGGCCCGATTGGCTGAGCTGGGGCGTGATTTTATCCGTGATGCTGGTCGGGTTGGGATTGTACCTGGTCATGCGCGGCGTCACGCAGCCGCAAACAGCAACGTATGCGCCGCAAGGATCCGACAGGCCGGCATCGAATTATTTTGCAGAAGGAGCCTCGACTATGAACACGAAACGCTTAACGCGATCCGTAAAAGAGCGCATGATTGGCGGCGTTTGCGGCGGATTGGCGGAATACTTTAATCTGGATCCCTCCTTGATGCGCATTTTGTGGGTGGTGATGACTTTTGCCAGCGGCGTTTTTTTTGGAATTATCGCCTATGGCGTGATGATGGTGGTTGTGCCGGAACAGCGGCTGGAACCGGATGAACCGAGCCGCGCGCCGAACGTTCGATAAAACGGCAGTCAAACCTCAATTGGTTGTACGTGGAGATGAGACTATGGCATGGCAGCGTCGTTCGCTCGTTCCCGGCATTATCCTGATCCTGATCGGATTATTCCTCTTATCCGATCGTTTGCCGATCCCCTGGCCGAGTTTCGAGCACAGTTATCCGATTTTTTATCTTTTGCTCGCGTTGGGCAACGCGATGAAGGTGCGCGGCTTCGGCCAGACGGAGGGTGTATTTGGAACGTTTTTCTGGCTCACGCTTGGCGTGTTTTTTATCCTCCGGAATTTTGATTTTATTCCGTATCGTTCCTGGCCCTTGGAAATCGTGATTGTTGCGATCGGCG